>CAZJLZ010000246.1:0-6310 GCA_964546775.1 uncultured Cryomorphaceae bacterium
GAATTCCAAAGCACATGATACCATCTGTTCAAACGCCTTAGTTGTTTTGCCTGGTGTGAATTCACTCCCTGATTGATAGCCGGTGAAGCCACCAATGAATCTCTCAAATCATCCGCAATTTTCGTTTGGAGTATGTTTTCCAGTCTGTACAATACCATTTCCGGATTTTTTCTGAAATCTTCGTAAAGAAAAATTTCTAGCCGGGGAAATAGCTGCCGGTATAAATCTACCAGGGGGGTGTAACGATATCCTGCTGCATATTCACTGGCGTGATAGGTGTCAAACGGAGCATAGTCGAACAAATTTATTTTGGGCTGTTTTCGGTATTGCTCCAAGGTATATGCCGGTGGGTCAAAGCGGATAAATTCAGGCAGCGTTGCAGTTTCGCGATCCTGGAGAGAAATCAAATAAAGGGATTTAAGCAAATCACTCTGATTTCGCAAAAACAGAATAATGGTTGCATCGGGTACAGCTTCGCATAGCCGATTTGCTATTCTCGTACGGTTGCTGTAATTCAAGTACAGTGACTGACCTACAAAATTTTCGTTTGACAGCAATATTTTTTCCCCGGGCAAATGTTCCAGTTCTTTACGAAATTGTGCTGCCTGATATACGCTGTCATCTTCAAAAAGCATTTTATTGAATGCCGGATTGGTCTGAGTGTAGGGCAAACCATAGTATGAAATATCAGGAAGCTGAGGGAAAAATCTGGTCTGAAAAAAGGTTGTTGCCGTACGCGGCATCCCTATATGAATGAAAAACTGCTTCAACCTTTTTTATTCAGTAGTCTGACATTAATAGCTCTTTTGATACCTTTTTCCTGCTGAATCTCGAAACTCACTTTGTTGTTTTTGCGGATCAGGTCGATAAGATCTCCGGCGTGCACATATATTTCTTCCTTATCGGCTGTCATGATAAATCCGAAACATTTTTCGGTATCAAAAAACTTGACCTCTCCTTCTGGCATATTCTTTTGTTGTAGTTCGGAATTGATAGCCACTCCGGGCCAAAACACAAAGTGGCATCAACTGGGAATTGTTTACTTTTGAAACACCAAAATTAACCAAAATGACTTCATTCTATCTGCGTACGCCGGCAGCACTTTTTGCAGCATGCTTTCTGTTAAGTCTCGTATCCTGTTCTGAAGTTACAGACAAACAATCCGATTCGGATATTGCACCTGAGCCTTATGTAAATCCATTCGAAGGACTGGCGGGTAATTGGGGCGAAGTTCGGGGCGAAAATGCTTTTTATGAAAACTGGACTATTCATGATTCAGGGTTGTCAGGAACCGGCATCATGATTCAAAGCGGGGATACGGTTTTTCGAGAGCAATTGGAAATAATCGAAAAAGAGGGAACATGGTACTATGCAGTTAGAATCGACGGTCAGAATTCAGGTGAGGAGATTTTATTCCCGAACACGCTCAGCGAAGATTCGTTGTTTATTTTCGAGAATCCGGATCATGATTTTCCCCAGGCCATTGCTTATCAATTGAGACGTTCAGGGGAGTTGCAAATCAAAACACGCGGAAACGAAGACGGAACTGTCCGTGCCGAAGAGTTCAATTTGCGCAGGATCCAATGATCGACATCTGAAGCATTATTAATTCATCTATGTGACTATTCGGCTCCAGTTGGCTTCCGGTAAAAGTTCTTTTTCCTGTTGAATCGTTTTTCTAATTCGTTCTACATTCGTTCGATGCTCTGTAGATTCGGGCCGAACCGGCCGATGCTCAAGAAAACGAATGATCGGCTCTATTGATTTCATAGCATTCCGGCTTTTTTCGGATACAATTGCCCGTGAAAATTTATCCCAGATATAATCAATGGATTTCACGGTCGGATGAATCATATCATCGGAGTAGAATCGGTAATCGCGTAGGTCATCCATCATCAGTTCGTAAGAGGGAAAGTAAGTTACCCTTTCGGTGGATTCAGCCAGTTCATGCGCCGCAACCAGCAATATGGATTTACTGCGTTGATTGGCGATCGCACCATCGCGCAGATGTCGCACAGGGCTTACCGTCAGAATAACCTGCATTTCGTGAAATTCTTTGGTCAATTCTTTCAAAGCCGCCCCCAGCTTTTGTGTAATGGTTTCAACGGATAGCAGCACCCGGTCGAATTCAGTTCCCGGAATGCGGTGACAGTTGTTCACGATTTTATCCAAACTGCGATTTTTCCAGGCGTGTGCCGTACCCAATGTCAGGATGAGCAAACTTGTCCGGGGCAAGGCTTCATGCGAAAGGTGCAGTGAATCGTTGATTTTTTGAAGTACCAATTCCGGATCGGGATCTGCAAAAGCGGTGTAATGGTCATAACTGAAAAAAGTTCCACCGCGCTCGTCGAGATCTGCTTTTCCATAAGAATTTCCCACACGGATCCGGGTAATTTGCTCTGCCAGAGAAACAGGATTGTAGCTCGTACCAAATGGATTGGGAACAACGTGAAATAAAAAACGCTCCAGCCGTTGAGCAATGTGTTCACTGAAACACGATCCGAGCGACAATATGTGTTCACCATAAGAAATGGTGAAAGGAGCTGCCGGAACGTTTATTTCTGTACGGAATTGCATGGATTGTATTGATGGATGGTAAAAGTAGCCATTGCCGGTGTGTTTTGTTCCCCGGTAATTGGTGGAATTTGTTCTAATTTTGAAAATCACCGGACAAAACAGAACATCTGGTTAAAATTGAAAATATGCAAACCGCCTCACTGGCTGCTATCAGAAAAGAGCTGAAAAATCTTCCGCCTGAAGAAATGTTGGAACTGCTTAACCGCGTAGCCAGACACAAGAAAGAAAACAAAGAGTTGCTGCACTATTTGCTTTTTCAGAGTTCGGATGAAACTGGTTTTATAGATGGGGTAAAGCGTGAGATAGAGGAGGAGTTTGAAAATCTGAATGAGCGCAATTTATTCTGGGCACGCAAGGGCATTCGCAGAATACTCAAAATGACAAATAAATACATCCGTTATTCCGGAAGGCTCGAAACAGAGATTGAATTGCGGGCGTACTTCTGTCGAACGCTTAAGGCTTCACGCATATCCTTTCGGCGCAGCCCCGCACTCAGCAATCTGTATGATCGGGAAGTGGAGCGCATACATAAAGCCATCGCAAAACTTCACCAAGACCTACAAGCGGATTTCCAGGGAATTGTTGATGAGCTGGAATAGCGCATCCGAAAATATAAGCATCAAAAACGCTGAGATGTTGTATTAAATTTGCGTCGAATCAACCCTATTGTTTATGAAGAATGTTATCAGAGTCGAGGAAGCCGCTATGTTCGGCCTTTCTATTTATCTTTTCTCATTGCTCGGTTTGCAGTGGTGGTGGTATCCCCTGTTGATCCTGGCGCCTGATATCGGAATGATCGGATACCTTGTCAATCCCGCAGTCGGAGCTGTAACCTATAACCTGACGCATCACCGCCTTGTGGCCATTGGTGTTTTACTGGTGGGTTTCTACCACGGTTCGGTTTGGGTTGAAATGGCAGGTATCGTATTATTTGGCCACGCGGCCATGGACAGAATATTCGGTTACGGGCTTAAATATTCCGATAGCTTTCACCACACCCACCTCGGCTGGATCAAACCACCGGCTGACGGAAATGAATGACTTTGGGAATATTGGTTAATTTCAGCAAATAATTTCTGAAGCAATGCACATGAGAATCCGTTTTCTGTTGGCCATCATCACCGGTATTGTTGCAGGGATGGTTGTGATCAGGGCCATTGAAACGATCACGCAGTACGCTTTTGAAGCCCCGGATTCTCCGGATCCCGAAACGATTTGTTTTTATCTTGGTCAGGTCTCCGGCATGGCGCTTATTCTTTACATCATCGCCTGGACGCTGGGTGCATTTGTAGCCGGAATGGTTGCCAAACTCATTTATCGACCCAACAACAAGGCAGCGTTTATAGCCGGAGCAGTTTTGCTGATATTCCTGCTCGCCCAATTTTTTATTTTTCTCTGTCATCCTATTTGGATGCAGATACTCGGCGCACTTCTTCCTGTACCGATGGCCATGCTCGGCTCGCGTCTTTTTGTCAATCGCTAACCCCCCGTCGAAGAAACCGCGGGAATGGATTTTACACGGGCATTGAGCAAGACACCCGCCATCACCACCCCGATTCCGGCCAGGCTTAGCCAATGCAGGCGCTCGTCGAAAATAGTGTATCCGATTACGACTGCGAATATGGATCCGATGTATTTGAACGGAGTCACCTTTGCCGCCTGATCTGCGTGCAGTGCCCGGGCCATAAAAACCTGTGCGAATTGTGATAGAATTCCGATGACCAGCAACAATAACCAGTCGCGTGGAGTGGGAGAGACCCAGTCAAAAAATGTCCAGATACCCATCACCGGAACAGCTATGAGGTGGAAATACATAACGATCGTCACCGGGTGATCAGTGTATTTGCAGCGCATAATGGCGTTGTACGCCAATCCGGAAAGCATGGCGGATGCGATTCCAGCCAACAGCAACCACATCGTTACTCTAGGGTCGAATCCTTTGATCAAAACGACGCCCGCAAAGGCAAGACTAAAATAGATCCACTGTACCGGCCGTACGCGTTCGCGATTGATGAATATGGCCAGTATGACAGTAAAAATCGGCGACAGGTATTGAATGGTTGTTGCGCTGGCCAAAGGCATGTTCTGGAGCGTATAAAAGAAAAGAAAGAGCGCTATCATGCCGGAAATTCCGCGCAGCACGAGCCAGCTTTTGTTGTTGCCAAAAAAGGGAATTCCGGCGTTGATGACGAATCCGGCCGAGAGTGTTAGTTGTACCACCGATCTGAAAAACACGAGTTCGTGGGTGGGTAAGTCACTCAGAAATTTAATGCAGGTGTTGACTGCGGCGAAAAGCACGACCGAAATCAACATCAATATCATTCCACGCATTTGCACAGCGCTAAGGTAGGAAGTCCAACATTGGGGAAGAGGATTCGGGCGATTTGCGTTAACTTCGTTCCATACATTTTTCTCATGAAATCACCGGTAAACATTCCCATCGATCCTGATATAGCCAGGGAGTTGGCGATCAAAGATGAAGTTATGGCGGCATTGATCGAACGCCAGGGACCGATTACCATCCCGGTTTTCGAAGATCATTTCTATTCGCTGGTGATGTCGATTGTTTATCAGCAACTGAGTTTTAAGGCGGCCGAAACGATTTTTAACCGCTTGCTGAATCGGGTAAACGATGAGTTGGTTCCGGAAGTATTGTCAGAGATGGATGAAGCGGAATTCAGAAGTCTTGGGGTTTCGCGACAGAAGGCCCGGTACATTCTGGATATTTCGAAGAATTTTATTGAACGTCCTGATCAATATAATACGCTGAATGAGCGCAGCGATGAAGAAGTGATTGTATTACTGTCCGAAATTAAAGGTGTTGGAAGATGGACAGCCCAAATGTTTTTGATGTTTACGCTGATGCGACCGGATGTTTTTCCGATTGCTGACCTTGGAATCCGTACGGCAATCAGTATGTTGTACAACATTCCTGTCGATGGTCCATTGGCAGAATTCGAAACTCTTGCGCATCGCTGGGCGCCGTACAGAAGTTACGCCTGCCATTATTTGTGGCATTCTCACGATAAGCCCTGAGGGTTTTAAAGAAGCTTCAAGCTGCTGAGTTGCGGTCGATGTACTGCTGCATGCTTTCTACCCATTCTTTTTCTTCCGTACTGAGATTGGGTTTTTGCTTCAGGCAGTTGAAAATCCGGTGAAATAGACGGATGGCCTCATAGTAGCTTTCGCGTTCTTCTACCAGCTTAATGATGGCTCGGTTCGTTTGAAAGTAGTTCATGGTTTCCGACTTAGGGTTGAAAGGAAATTATTCTGGTTCGTTTTCTCCCCTAAACGAATTTTCGTAACGGATGGTTTCATGAATCGTCGGCTTCGTCATATGGTGAAGCAACACAATATCAATGACTGTATGGGCCGCCATTGCGCAGTATAGCCCGATTTTTTCCGCAAAAAAGCCTATCCCCGCGATGACGATGGTCATGTAAAGGCCGTACACGAAAAGTCTCCAGTTCATAGGGTTGAGATAACCATGAATGGCCACGAAGATGATAGAAGTGAGCCAGATACCAATATGCGGTTGAATAACTCCGCGAAAAAGAATTTCCTCACCGATTCCTGCACACAATGAAATATAAATGATTTGTAGCCGGTTTAATTTGAAAGCGCCTATGAGGTCTCCATACTTGTGTCGCACGGGATCCATAAACGGGTTCTGGATGATTTTCCAGGCAAGCCATCCAGCCAAAAAGCCGGTCAGAATTCCGACAACAAGCTG
>CAZJLZ010000247.1:0-7281 GCA_964546775.1 uncultured Cryomorphaceae bacterium
CACTTATCCGCAAACACCGGAATTCGTTTACCTGAACAGGGTGGATGTAACTCCCGAAAATACTATTGAAGTAAATCTTCTGCCCGATAACAATGCTTTTCAGATGGATTATAGGCTGGAACGCAAAGATGAAACCGACAATGCTTTTGAAGAGCTAGGAAGTATTTTCCCGGATGGTTTTAATGAATTGTACAGTTATCTCGATACAGACGTTTTCCCTGATGATCGGAAATACCAATACCGAATTGCCGCGTTTGATTTCTGTCAGAACTTTCATAGTTACAGCAATGTGTCCGGAAATATTCTTTTGCGGGCGACAGAAGACAATGCGGATTACCTTAGTAAATTACAATGGAATCAGTATTCGTCATGGAATGGAGGTGTTGCCAATTACCAAATTTTCAGAGCTCTTGGAAGAGACGGAGTATTTGAACCGCTGACAACCATTTCCGGCACATATTACGAAGATGATGTCTATGACTTGATCGACACACATGGAGAATTTTGCTACTACATCGAAGCCCGTGAGAATTTCAACGATTTCGATCGCGCAGATACGGTTCGATCCAATATTGCTTGTGCAGTACAAGAACCTTTGCTTTGGATTCCGAATGCATTTACGGTAGGCTATCCACCCAATGATGTTTTTAAACCGGTTGCAGGCTATCTGGATTTCGATCAGTATCGAATGCAGATATTCAGCCGCTGGGGAAAGGAAATATTTAGTTCCAATAATTTGGACGTTGGATGGGACGGAAGCTACAAAGGATCATTCGTTCAACAGGGAGCTTATATTTATGTGATTACTTTCCGGGCTGGTAATGGACAAGCAATCGAACGAACCGGTACCGTGACATTGATTAATGGCAACAATTGATTAGCGTTACCCCGGCTACTTTTGTTACTTTTGCGGGAATTTACAGGCAATGTAATTTCAATTCCCATCTTCATGACCAATTCATCATCTAAAATTCTGGGAGAAGGCCTCACATACGATGATGTGCTGCTCGTTCCGGCATATTCTGAAGTACATCCACGCGAAGTTCAGACCATTACCCGGTTTTCGAGGAATATTTTATTGAAATCCCCAATCGTATCTGCAGCAATGGATACCGTTACAGAATCCAATCTGGCCATAGCAATGGCTCAGCAGGGTGGCATGGGAGTAGTACACAAGAACATGAGCATCGAACGCCAGGCATTGGAAGTCAGGAAAGTAAAACGTTCGGAAAGTGGGATGATTCTGGATCCGATTACGCTTCGTGAAGAGGCTGTGGTTGGCGATGCTTTGAAAATTATGTCTGAAAACCGCATTGGAGGTATACCGGTAATAGATGCAGAAAATGTACTGAAAGGTATTGTAACCAATCGGGATCTTCGCTTCGAGAAAGATGTGCACAAATCTGTTCGCGATGTGATGACCAGAGAAAATATTATTACTGCTTCTGAAGGAGTTGATCTGGCGCGTGCCGAAGACATTCTCCAAGAATATAAAATTGAGAAGTTACCCGTTGTGGATGAAGGGTATCACCTCGTCGGGCTTATCACATACCGGGATATTATCAAACTGAAGGAACACCCGAATTCGGCAAAGGATAGTTTCGGTCGTCTGCGTGTAGCCGGTGCGGTTGGTGTAGCTGCCGAAACTTTTGAAAGGGCAACAGCACTGATCAAAGCGGGAGTCGATGCACTCGTAATAGATACAGCTCACGGCCACACCAAAGGTGTAGTGGATCAGATCAGGGAAATACGTGCTAAATATCCCGACGTGGAACTGGTGGTGGGAAATGTTGCCACAGCGGCTGCAGCCAAACATCTGGTAGATGCCGGAGCCAGCGCAGTTAAAGTCGGAATAGGCCCCGGATCCATTTGTACCACCCGGGTAATTGCCGGTGTGGGCGTTCCCCAACTCACAGCTATAATGGATGTATCCGAAGCAATCAAAGGATCAGGAGTACCGGTAATTGCCGACGGGGGAATCCGCTATACCGGCGATATTGTTAAAGCTATTGCTGCCGGTGCCGATACGGTTATGCTTGGTTCCATGTTTGCCGGTGTGGAAGAATCACCAGGTGAAACAATTATTTATGAGGGCCGGAAATTCAAAGCGTATCGCGGAATGGGTTCTATTGAAGCCATGCAGCAAGGGTCGAAAGACCGCTACTTTCAGTCGGCCGAAGAAGATTCGAACAAACTGGTTCCCGAAGGAATTTCTGGACGGGTACCCTATAAAGGATCAGTACAGGAAGTAATGTATCAACTCATCGGTGGCTTGCGAGCGGGAATGGGATACTGTGGTGCAGCTTCAATCGCCGATCTTCAAAACGCGCAGTTCATCAGAATTACGAATGCCGGAGTTATTGAAAGTCATCCGCATGATGTTTCAATTACACGCGAAGCTCCGAATTACAGTCTCAGATAAAGTTCAAAAAAACTATTTTTGGACGACGATAATAAATTAACAACACCAATGAAAATGAAGAAGTTTGTTGTATTAGCCCTGCTGGCAGGAATCATTTTGCAAGGCGCCGCACAGGAATCTGAAGTTATTTTAACAGTTGCCGGTGAAGATGTTACCAAAACAGAATTCGAAACCATTTTTAAAAAGAATAACCGCGATGCGGATGTAAGTCCCGAGGCGCTGCAGGAATACATGGAGTTATTTATCAATTTTAAACTTAAGGTAAAAGAAGCCGAATCGTTGGGGATGGATACCATCGAACAATTTGTTACTGAACTTGCAGGTTACCGTGAACAACTGGCAAGACCATATCTTACCGATAGCGAACAAAATGAAGCTTTGATTCGTGAAGCTTTTGAAAGAAAGAAAGAAGAAATAAGGGCAAGCCATATTCTAGTTGGTATACCAGCCAATCCTACTCCTAAGGATACACTCAAAGCCTGGAATGAGATTATAGCCATCAGAAAACAAGCGGTATCCGGAAAAGATTTCGCAACACTCGCGGCCAACCATTCAACCGACCCGTCAGCAAAAGACAACGGCGGCAGCCTTGGTTATTTTTCTGCTTTGCAGATGGTATATCCGTTCGAAAATGCCGCGTACAACACGAAAGTAGGAGAGATTTCACAGCCTGTTAGAACCCGTTTTGGTTATCACCTTGTCAAAGTCGAAGATCGTCGTCCGAGTCGTGGCGAGCTCAAAGTAGCGCATATTATGGTGCGGAGTAGCGAAACAGATCCAGAAGAAAGAAGGCAACTCGCCGAAAAGCAGATCAGGGATATTCATAAAGAACTAATGGACGGAGGCGATTTTGCAGAACTTGCACTTAAATACAGCGACGATGGATCCTCTTCTGCCAAAGGCGGTGAACTCCCTTGGTTTAGTGCAGGTAAAATGGTTGAAGAATTCGAAGACGCAGCTTTTGCATTAAAGGAAGACGGGCAGATCAGCGATCCCGTGAACAGCAGATTCGGATGGCACATCATCAAACGCATCGAGTACAAACCACTTCCGCCGTTTGAAGAGATGGAAAACGAATTGAAGACACGAATAGCAAAAGATTCCAGATCAGAGATTACGAGAAAGTCATTTGTGAGCAAACTCAAGAACGAATACAATTTTAAACCCTACCCTTCTAATCTAAAAGCGTTTTTGACTAAAGTAGATACGAGCATTTTCAGTGGAAACTGGACAGCGCAGAGAGTAACCGGAATGGACAAACCGTTGTTTGAGCTCGACGGAAAAGCGTATACACAACAGGATTTTGCAAAATATCTCGAATCCCAAAAGAATCGACGCCATCAACAATCAACACCTGCAGAATACACGGCCGAAACCTATAAAAAGTTTGAAGAGGAGACCATTTACCAATACGAAAACAGTCGCCTCGAAGAGAAGCATCCCGAATTTAAAGCCCTTATGAAAGAGTACCGGGATGGCATACTGCTTTTCGAACTTACTGATATGCTTGTTTGGTCTATGGCGGTAAAAGATTCTGCTGGTTTACAGGCATATTACGAAGCAAATAAACAGGATTATACATATGATGAAAGGGCGTCCGGCACACTTTATTTTTGTGACAACGAGGAGGTTGCGAAAGAGGCCAGAAAAATGGCTAAGAAAGGAAAGGACATGGATGAAGTGCGCGATAAGTTAAATAAGGATTCTAACCTGAACGTACGTATGGAACAGGTTAAGCTCGAGAAGAATGACCGTCCATATCTGGAGAATATAGAATGGAAAAAAGGCATCAGCAATAACTTCGATTACAATGGACAAACTGCCTTTTTCCAAATCGACGAAATATTGCCTCCACAACCCAAACCGCTTTCTGAAGTGCGGGGATTAGCCACAGCCTCTTATCAGAATAGTCTTGAAAAGGAATGGCTGGAAGAATTGCGGAATAAATATGACTACACTGTAAACGAGGAAGTTTTGTACAGTATCCAATAGACTGTATGAAACAGGTGCTTAATTTACATTTCCCATTTCCGGTGACGGTATCACGGGCAATCTGTGTATTTATCTGTTTCCTTTTCATTACTTCCTGTAATTGGCAAAATTCCGAAGATGAAGATTGGGTAGTGCGAATTGACGATCATTACCTGTATCGTTCAGAACTGGCAGAAGCAATCCCTTCAGAAATGAGTGCAGAAGACAGTGCGAAAATGGCCGATAACTATATCAATTCCTGGGTAAAGAATCATGTAGTTCTGGTTCAGGCTGAGTTGAATCTGCCTGCAGAACAAATGGATTTTGAAAAGCGATTGCGTAGCTACCGCAATTCATTGGTGATATATGCGTTCGAAAGAGAATTGATCAAACAAAAACTCGATACGGTCGTTTCCGATGCCGAAATTCGAAGGTATTATGATAACAATGCCCAGAATTTCGAACTGAAAGATTATATCGTACGCGTACTGTTTTTGAAGGCCCGCGTTGATGCTCCAAATGTGTCTGAAGTAGAGCAATTGATGCTTTCCGGAACACCCGAAGATATTTACCAGCTTGAAGACTACAGCAAGCAGTATGCGGAAATGGGTTTTTTTGATGAAGAGCGCTGGATGTACTTCGATGAATTACTTCGTCAAATTCCGGTTGAGATCACGAATAAGGAGGAGTTTTTGTCGCAAAACAAATTGGTTAAATTAAATGAGGGCGACTACCTTTACGTTTTAAAAATTATAGATTATCAATTAAAAGACGGCACGTCTCCGTTGGCATTGGTCCGGAAAGATATCCGGAATATTATTGTCAACATGCGCAAAAGAGAGTTTATCCGTCAAATGCGTCACGACCTTTTGGAAAGTGCCGGTAAAAATGATGAAATTGAATACAATCGTTAAGTATCTGAGTATTGTTGTGTGTTGTGCCGTAACTGCAGGAGTAGTTTCAGCTCAAACAGAACTTAAAGTGATTGATGGGATTATCGGAGTGGTTGGGGATGAGGTAATTCTCCGTTCTGATATTGAAAATCAAAGAATACAGGCAAAAGCACAGGGCGTTGATTATGGCAGCAATGGCACATGCAAGGTCATGGAAGATTTGCTTTATGAAAAGCTGTTGCTTCACCAGGGTGGAGTAGATAGCGTTGAGGTAACCGAAGCTCAGATTCAAAGCGAATTGGATAAACGGATCAATGCTTTTATTGATCAAATTGGGTCGCGCGAAAAGCTGGAGGAATATTACGGAAAATCAATTTCCGAGATCAAGGATGAATTCTATGAAGTTCTTGAAAAACAAATGATTGTGCAACAAGTGCAATATAAAATTACCGGTGACGTAAAAGTAACGCCGTCACAAGTAAGCGATTATTTCAAAGCGCTTCCAGAAGACAGTCTGCCATTGATCAGTGCCGAAGTTGAAGTAGGGCACATTGTAAAGTATCCGCCTGAGAATATAGAGGAAACCCGGCGTGTGAAGAAAAGATTGCGGGAATATCGTGATCAGATTTTGAGCGGTGAAAAGGATTTTGCGACAATTGCCGTATTGTATTCCGAAGATCCTGGATCGGCTGTAAAAGGTGGAGAACTTGGACTTCAAAGCCGAGGGACTTTTGTATCAGAGTTCGACGCCATCGGCATGTCACTCGCTGAAGGTGAAATTTCTGATGTTTTTGAAACCGAATACGGTTTTCATATCATGCAGCTTATTGAACGCCGCGGGGAAAAATACAATGCACGACACATCCTGTTTAAGCCGCGGGTCAGCAACGATGATCTCAATATTGCCCGAACAGAACTTGAGCACATTCGCAATCTGATTCCCGATTCATTGACATTTGCACAAGCGGCAGTATTGCACTCCGATGATAAAAATTCAAAAAATCAGAACGGGAATATTGTAAATCCGGCCACCGGGAGTGCCCGCTGGGCAATGAGTGACCTGGATCCACAGATCTTTCTCACCATTGATACCATGGAGGTCGGAGAGGTCTCTAAACCGGCATATATGCAAACCCGCGATGGGAAAAAAGCATACCGCCTTATCGAACTCAGAAAACGAACCGAGCCTCACCGTGCCAATCTTAAAGACGATTATCAAATCATTCAGGAAGCCGCAAAAACTCAGTTGAGCGGTGATGCTATTGACGAATGGATTACCCGTCGCGTTTCCGTAACTTATGTGGAAATTGCAGACGAATTCCAACAATGCCCTTTTGAATATCAATGGACCAAAACACCGGAAATAACGAATTGATGCAACAAGACCTAAAAAACAGCTCTGATGTTGAAGCAGTAGAGCGCTTCGGAATTAAATACAAGGAATTAAACCGCGAAATCGGAAAGGTCATTGTAGGCCAGCACGATGTTATAGAAAATGTTGTGGTATCCATTTTCAGTCGCGGTCACAGTTTGTTGGTCGGTGTTCCCGGACTGGCTAAAACACTACTTGTCAATACCATCGCACAATCGTTGGGTCTCACCTTTAACCGGGTTCAGTTCACTCCGGACTTAATGCCTTCTGATATTGTAGGTTCTGAAATCCTCGGTGAGAATCGCGAATTCCGGTTCATCAAAGGACCTTTGTTTGCGAATATTATCCTCGCAGATGAGATCAACAGGACTCCACCAAAAACCCAGTCGGCCTTGCTGGAAGCCATGCAGGAAAAGGCGGTGACCACAGCAGGTAAAACGTATGATTTGCCGAATCCGTTTTTTGTTCTCGCGACACAAAACCCAATCGAACAGGAAGGAACCTATCCACTGCCTGAAGCCCAGTTGGACCGGTTCATGTTCAACGTGCTGGTCGACTACTTGCCGGAAGACGATGAAGTGGCGGTGGTCACGCAAACGACATCGACCAAGCCCGAGCCGATT
>CAZJLZ010000248.1:0-4887 GCA_964546775.1 uncultured Cryomorphaceae bacterium
ATTATAAATTATCTCGTGGCGGCACTGTTCGGATTAACACTTCTACCCGCCCCTCTTGAATTCTTAGGTATCTACGCTAAATCATGGTTCTGGATGTCGTGTATTTTGGGATTCATGTTCATCAGTCTGTTTTATCTGATGGCTTTGATAGCACAGAAAATTGGAGTTTCTGCGGCTTCGGTAGCTACCAAAATGTCGGTTGTAATACCCGTCGTAGTTGCTGTGATTTTATATGGGGATTCTATGACCGTTCTCAAAATTTTCGGAATTATCCTGGCACTCATTGGCATCTGGCTTTCTGTGATGAAAGAAAAAGCCCGGCTTCCGCAGGTCGCATTATTATTTCTGCCGTTTATTCTGTTCTTGGGAAGTGGATTACTCGATACACTGTTAAAGTTTTCGGAAAACAATCTGGTTCCAGCTGCCGATGAATTGTTGTTCATCCCTTCAATCTTTGCTATGGCTTTCTTTTCAGGTTTATTCCTGCAGATATTTTTACCGAAGTCTACACAGGTTGAATCATCGAAATACAAAACCTGGATTGGCGGCATAGTGCTTGGAATTGTCAATTATGGCTCAATCTTTTTCATCTGGAAATCCATCGCTCAGGAAGGAGTCGAAAGTTCAATGGTTTTTCCGGTTGCAAATATGGGAGTGGTTGCACTCTCTTCGTTAGCGGGTTGGTTGTTATTTAGGGAAATACTCTCTGTGAAGAACTGGATAGGAATCGTGGTCTCGATAGTGGCCATTGCATTGATCGCTTTATTTTGAACGACACTTACAATACATTGGCAACCATTTCGGAAGGGCTGTACAAGGAAAAAGGCAGCAAATTTATGGCATTCGCATTTCCGGTTACCGACGAGGATGCGATTAAAATCCATCAGGAAGAAATCAGAAAAAGCCATCACTCAGCCCGACATCATTGTTATGCCTGGAAACTCGGACTCGACGTCAATAATTATCGCGCCAATGATGATGGCGAGCCCGGTAACAGCGCCGGTAAACCAATCCTGGGGCAAATTATCAGGTACGAATTAACTAATGTTCTGATCGTAGTAGTTCGTTATTTCGGAGGAACCAAACTTGGGGTAGGTGGTTTAATGAGTGCCTATAAAACCGCCGCCGCCGCTGCAATTACAAATGGAAAAATTGTACAGAAACAGGTGTGCAGCTACTACCTGCTAAAATTCAGCTACGACGAAATGAATGTGGTTATGTCGCTGATCAAGGAATTGAACCTTCCCAATTATGATCAACAGTTCAATATCAACTGCCAGTTGAAAGTATCCATACCGTTAGGAGAATCTGAAAGGTTCGAACAACAGTTGAAAGAAATCTCCGGATTGGCTTTCGAACTTCTTGAAACAAAATGATTGTTGTTGATTCATTCGAATTCGGGACGCATAACCGCTAATAAATCTTCTGGTATTCTGGTTGGCCGTCCGGATTCCTTGTTAACAAAAACCAATGTTGTTGATGCTTCATTCAGTTGGGCACCCGCTTCATTGAATGTTGCGTAATTGAAGATTATTCTTGTGGACGGAATTTCAGGGATAGCGGTTTTTATGACGAGTACATCATCATACAATGCCGGTTGTTTGTAGCGAATCCTGAAATCCAGCACCGGAAGTAGAATTCCGTTTTGCTCCAGAGAATGATAACTAAAACCAAGTTCGCGCAACATTTCTACTCGAGCCACTTCAAAATACTGTGCATAATTTCCGTAGTATACATAGCCCATCTGATCGGTTTCAGCATACCGTACCCGAATCGTTGTTGAAGAATTTAACATTTGAAATTGTCAGGGTTATTCACATTCCATTTAAACGGCTTATCCGGATTCATCCTTTTGGAAAGTAAAGTCATAAAGTTTAAAAGCACTTCCGAAGGCCGGATAAATATAAAACTATTATCTTTCGGAAAGTATTGTGAATATTGGGCTCGGAATAAAATGGCATCACCAAAAAATATGCCTACTTTTCAGCTTTCAGGATTAAAAAGCCCTGTAAAACTTTTTGGAAAATCAAGGGTCATTAAATTTTTTTTTTAACTTTTTTCTCCAAATATTTGCTCAGCTCAATACGACACGGAAATTTGATGGGGATTCCGCGTCAATCGGCATTTTCAGTTAAGGCGGCTTCGTCTTATTAACCGACTTTAAGAAGACATTCGATGAACAAAAAACATGAAAAAATTTGGGAAAACTGTTTAGCAATTATCAAGGATAATGTCAGTCTGCAAGCCTATAAAACTTGGTTCGAGCCGATAAAATCACAGAAATACGATAAGGATGTCCTCACCATCCAGGTTCCTTCACAGTTTTTTTACGAATGGCTGGAAGAGCATTATATCGGACTGCTAAAGAAAATTATCAAGCGTGAATTGGGCGATGAAGGACGGCTGGAATATTCCATTGTTATGGAAAACCAGTTCAGAAGTGCCAAGCCTTATACCGTAAAAATTCCTACTTCCAACTCGCGTGCAGTTAAAAATGAGCCGGTAAGCATGCCGCTCGATTTGGGTGGAAAATCAATTAAGAATCCTTTTGTGATTCCCGGGCTGCGCAAAATCAATGTAGATTCAAACCTCAATCCGAATTATTCTTTTGAGAATTTGATTGAAGGAGACTGCAATCGTTTGGCGCGTTCGGCGGGGTTCGCTGTGGCCAGCAAACCAGGAGGTACAGCATTCAACCCGTTATTGATTTATGGAGGATCAGGGCTCGGGAAAACGCATCTGGCACATGCTATTGGAATTGAAATTAAGAACAAACTGCCCAACAAAACAGTACTGTACGTATCGTCCGATAAGTTCACCCACCAGTTCATTGATGCGGTAAAGAACAATTCGGTAAATGACTTTTGCCACTTTTATCAGATGATGGATGTCCTGATCATCGACGACGTGGAATTTTTCTCCGGGAAAGAAAAAACACAAGACGTCTTCTTTCATATCTTCAACCATCTGCATCAATCCGGCAAGCAAATCGTTTTAACATCCGACAAAGCACCTGTAGAAATGCAGGGAATGGAACAACGACTCCTTTCGCGATTCAAATGGGGACTTTCTGCCGATCTCCAAACGCCGAGTCTCGAAACGCGCATCGCCATTCTTGAAAAAAAGATGTACGCAGATGGAATTGAATTGCCAAATGAAGTGGTAGAATACCTGGCGTACAGCATCACTTCCAATATTCGGGAATTAGAAGGTGCGTTGATTTCTTTGATCGCCCAGTCGTCGCTGAATAAAAAAGCGATTACGCTTGATCTCGCCAAGCAAATGATCGATAAGTTTGTTAAAAATACAGCGCGCGAAGTTTCAATCGACTACATTCAGAAAGTGGTATGCGATTATTTTGATTTGCCTATTGAATTGTTGAAATCAAAAACCCGGAAACGTGAGGTGGTTCAGGCACGTCAGATCGCTATGTTCTTTGCTAAGAAAATGACCAAGTCGAGCCTGGCGAATATCGGTATGCACTGCGGAGGAAAAGATCACGCAACAGTTCTTCACGCGTGCAGAACCGTAAAAAACCTTACCGAAACGGATAAGAATTTTAGAAAATACCTCGACGATCTCGAGAAAAAACTGAGCATTCAATAAACTTTTTAAAAGCATAGATTATTCTGAAAGATCACCGTTATATTGCGGTGATCTTTTTTATTTTCGTTGATCTGAAAAACATTAACGATGAAAATCCTGATGGTATGCCTCGGTAATATCTGCCGTTCACCTTTGGCGGAAGGAATTCTCCGCAAAAAAGCACAGGAAAAAAATGTTGATCTTTTCGTTGATTCTTGCGGAACTTCATCCTATCATATTGATTCACCTCCTGATCCGAGGTCGGCGCAAAACGCTTTGCAAAACGGACTGGATATTTCGAATCTCAGGGCCCGACAATTTCGCAAAGATGATTTTGAAGGGTTTGACAGGATTTATGTCATGGATCAATCCAATTACAACGACATTGCCTATCTCGCTGAAAATGACACCCAATTAAAAAAAGTAAAGTTGATACTCAACGCAATCGAACCCGGCAGCAACAAAGCTGTTCCCGACCCGTATTTCGGGGGTGAAGACGGTTTCCAGTCGGTTTACGACCTACTCGACAAAGCGTGCGAAAAAATCCTCGATGACATTGCTCAGTAAAGCCACGCTTTTTCTGATTCCCTCTTCGCTGAATACAGAATACTCCGGTGACCAGGTATCTATATCTGCCATTCCGGAAATATTACACTTACGTCATTTTGCCGTAGAAAATATTCGTCATGCACGTAGGTATTTGAGGCAACTTCTGCCAGAACTGGTCATCGATGAATGCACATTTTATGAAATGGGTAAGCACGCCGGGCCCGAAGAGAAAGAAAGAGTGTTGACGACCCTAAAATCAGGTGAAGATGTTGGCGTTATTTCGGAAGCAGGTTTACCGGGTGTTGCCGACCCCGGGAACAACATTGTTGCCGGTGCTCATCAACTAGGAATCCGGGTGAAGCCTATTATCGGTCCGGGTTCGGTATTCCTGGCGCTCATGGCCAGTGGATTTAACGGACAGGAATTTACTTTTCATGGTTATCTCCCCCGGGAAAATCAAGACCGAAGCAAAAAGCTGAAAGAACTTGAGCAAATCCTTACCCGCACGGGCTATACTCAGATTTTTATGGAAACCCCTTATCGGAATGAACAATTGCTGGCTGATCTTCTTAAGTCCTGCCTACCCACAACCAGCCTATGCATTGCTTGTGAAATTACAATGCCGGATGAATATATCCGATCGATGTCTGTCGGTGAATGGAAAAAAGAAAAAACGGATCTGCACAAAAAGCCCTCAATTTTTCTGCTCGGCAATATGTAGCTACCATTTGGGACAGGCCACCATTTTGTCAT
>CAZJLZ010000249.1:0-3262 GCA_964546775.1 uncultured Cryomorphaceae bacterium
TGCCGACGGAGTTTATAATTTTAAGATGAAGCAGGCCATTCCCGCTTATTTGATCGCTTTTGCGGTGGGAGAAATGGAGTTCAGTGCCATAAGCGACAATATGGGTGTTTACGCCGAGCCACAAATGGTAGAAGCGGCAGCATATGAATTTGCCGATATGCCCAAAATGATGGCTACTGCAGAAGAACTTTACGGCCCATACTTGTGGGAGCGTTACGATGTGATTGTACTTCCACCAAGTTTTCCATTTGGTGGAATGGAGAATCCTCGGTTGACTTTTGCAACACCTACAATTATCGCTGGAGATCGCTCGTTGACGGCCTTGGTAGCACACGAACTAGCGCACTCATGGAGTGGTAACCTGGTTACCAACGCCACCTGGAACGACTTCTGGTTGAACGAAGGCTTTACCGTGTATATAGAGAAGCGCATCATGGAAGCGTTGTATGGAAATGAATACGCAGATATGCTCAGCCTGCTTGATTATCAGAGCCTTTTGAACACCGTAAAGGACCTTGGTCCCGGAAACGATCTGACACGACTGAAACTGGACCTTGCAGGAAAAGATCCCGACGAAGGAATGACCGATATTGCCTACGAAAAGGGTTTCAATTTTTTGCGGGTGATTGAAGAAGAAGTAGGTCGCGAAAAGTTCGATACTTTTCTGAAAGGCTATTTCGATCATTTCGCATTTCAGTCGGTAACAACCGAAACATTTCTCGAGTACCTCGAACAGGAATTGCTAACCGACAGTGTCGACATTGACATTCAGGAATGGGTATATGGAACGGGGCTTCCAGACGACGTTATAGTTCCTGCTTCTGATCGGTTCATCAAAGTAGAAGCTGCACTCAACTCCTGGTACAATGGTGAAATTCAACTGAGCGATATCGCCTCCGATCAATGGACTACCCACGAATGGTTGCATTTTATTCGTAGAATGCCTAAAGAAGTTACGGCGGAAAAGCTGCGTAATATGGACGAGGTTTTTTATCTGACTGAAAGCAAAAATGCCGAGATTCAGGCAGCGTGGTTCGAAATTTCTATCACCCGTGGTTACGATGGAGTGAACGAAGAACTCGAAACCTTTCTTCACGAAGTAGGGCGAAGAAAATTCTTAATGCCGTTGTATACTGCGCTAAGCCAAACTAAGGATGGTAAAGATTTGGCACTGCGGATCTATTCCCAGGCCCGAAAAAATTATCACTCCGTTTCGGTTCGTTCTATTGATGATCTGCTCGGCTTTGATCCGGAGAAATACAAAGGGTCTATTTCGCTCTAGGCCTCCTGTTGCTTGAGGTATTGCTCAAAACTCAGTACAGGATTGGCGTACATATTCAACAGAATTTCACGGTCTGTAGCGTTTGCTCCTTCCATGCGTCCAAGTTGTTTGTCGAGATAAGATTCAAAGCGCTCGCGGTCTTCGGTGCTGTATTTATCGCTCATTTTATTGTTGGAATACAACAGGTCGTGGGCTACATAGTTCGTAGGCCATAAACGATAATTGTTGTGAATTTTCTGATCGATGATTTTACCGAGTAAACGGATTTTTTCATTTTTATTTCTTTCACAGCGAATCTCCTCCAGCTCCTCAAAAATAGGACGACCGATTTGTAAATGAATCCGTCCTTTATAACCAAGTGCTCCGGTCATCATACTTTGAAGGTCCTCGTGTTTTGATTTTTGATATGAATCGTTCGTACGAAGGTGTTTTATTTCCATTGCTTTCAAAAAATCACAAGGGTCAAATTCGTAGGAAATAGCCATGGGCAACAAATTCAATGCGGAGAAACAATCGGCATATGCCCCGTCGTAACTAATGGTCAACATCTTCAACAACCCTGGCTGGGTTAAATCCAAACCATCTTTGGTGCGACCTTCTTTCTGAGCCAACCATACAGAGGTATTTTTCTCTCGAACAGTGTGGTGGATGTAACTCGATAGTTTCAGCGAATTGTTGTACAGCTCCTTTTGAGGCACATTTCTTTTGACAATAAAGTTTCTGTTGAGTTTGGAAAGATCTTCGGCTATTGAAGTAGTGAGCAGATTACTTCCGATCGCAGTTTCGGTGGTTTGAATCCCTTCGTCGAGCAGGCAAATATTCAAAATAGCAGAATCCAAAACAATATCGCGGTGGTTCGAAATAAACAAGTGACCTTTGTCGCGTGAAATATTTTCGAAACCAGACCACGTTAAACGATCTGCTGATCGGCTCAAAACTGCCTTTACGGCAGTGCGGGAGATGTTTTTCTGAAAGTCGTAGATCGTTCTGCAATTGCGCATCATTCGAAACACCTGTTCGCGGGAGGTATCCGGATACACAAAGGCTATGAGTTTGTTGAATTTCTTGTTTTGTAATACACGCTCAATCACAGCAGGAACTTCATCATCCCGGTATGGTCGGAGGTCGTTGAAATCAAAATTAAAACCGGACTTTTCCATTCGTGTTTAAAAGGAAACAAGCAAAAAAACAATTTTAATTTTAACCCTTGAAGTTTTAAGGCTCAGAGTGGGTCCTCTTCGCAATAATAAAGAGCATATGCCCCATATAACTTTTTCTGATCTCAAACTTACACGAAATTTTTTAAATGCTGTAGAAGAAGTAGGATTTGAGCATCCGACGCCCATCCAGGAGAAAGCAATTCCCATTATTCAATCGGGTCAGGATGTAATTGGTGTCGCTCAAACCGGTACCGGGAAGACCGCGGCCTACCTGTTGCCATTGCTGAAAAAGCTGAATTATGCCCAGTTTGATTCGCCGAGGATGCTCGTTTTTGTTCCAACGAGAGAACTGGCACTTCAGGTGGAAGAAATGGCTAAAAGCCTTGCAAAGTATACCGATCTACGCATTGCTTCAATTTTTGGGGGTAAAGGCAAAACTGAACAGGTTATTGTATTGAATACCGGAATAGATTTGCTAATCGCAACACCGGGTCGGTTTATGGACCTTTATCTGCTTGGGCACATCGGTTTGAAAAAGGTGAATACATTGGTGCTGGACGAGGCGGACCGATTGATGGACATGGGTTTTCTACCTCAATTGCAATCCATCCTGGAAGTGATTCCACGAAAGCGACAAAACCTGTTGTTTTCTGCTACATTTTCCGAGCGCATTGAAAAACTGACGCAGGATTTCCTTGAATTTCCGACCAAAATTGAAATGGCTCCTGAGCAGAAGACCACGGCGACCATCCAACAGCTAATGTACCGTGCGCCTAATTTCAAAACGAAATTGATGCTCATCGAGCATATGTTGTCTGAC
>CAZJLZ010000250.1:0-2633 GCA_964546775.1 uncultured Cryomorphaceae bacterium
CTTAATATTGATCTTTTTCAGTCAGAAACCTTTTTTGACTTTTTAACTATTTTTGATGGCGAGGATAACACTGCTCCCATTTTGTCTGAGTTAACCGGTTTTCTGGCACCAAGCCAGGTTTGGAGTGGCAACGGATGTTTAACCTTACAATTTACTTCTGGTTCTTTCAGCACGAATCAGGGTTTTGAGATCGGAATTAGCTGCGTTTCCTGTCCCACCTGCGATGATGGAGTTATGAACGGATCGGAAACCGGAGTTGATTGTGGTGGTACTGAATGTGAACCTTGCCCCTGTTTCAATAACGAAATAGCGTCATTACCTTTTTCTGAATCCGGAAGCACCTGTGGATTTGGCGGTACAAACCAGATGCTCTGTAACTCATTTCTTTCAAGCGGAGAAAATTATATATACACATACACCCCAACACAAGATGAATGTGTATTTATCAATCTCGAAAATGTAAGCTCAGATGTCGGACTCTTTGTTTCATCCGGATGTCCAACAGATTTTTCTACAACTTGTATCACTCAATTGAATCCCACCTGGGGTGAAACATCCATTAGCGGAATTTTTCAAGCCGAAGCCGGAGTAACTTATTATATTGCCCTGAGTAGTTCGCAATGGTCTTTGCCCTGCACAGACTATGATTTGAGTTTGAGCAATGATTGCCCTGTACTGGGTGCCGGTGATTGTCTTGGCGCCATTCCTGTTTGCGATGGTTTTTACGATGAAGCTGAAGCACCTACAGGAGAAGGATTTATTATAGATGAAATCAATACCGGGACTTCATGTTTAACGGGTGGTGAATTAAATTCCGGCTGGTATCAGATCACAATTGCCTCTGATGGTTTCTTATCTTTTACTCTTACTCCCAATGATATTGATGATTACGACTGGTCTTTATTCAATTTAACCGATGCGAGCTGCTCAGATATCCTAACTGATCCTACCATTGAAGTGAGTTGCAACAGTTACGGCTTAGTAGGTGTTAACGGGCCCACTGGGATATCTACAGCGGATGGAGGAACAGGGAATTCGAATGGCCCTGGCGATTTGAACGGCCCGCCTTTTAATGCAGATGTGCCCGTATTGGCCGGGGAAACATATGTTCTAATGGTATCAAACTGGAGTGGGACCCCCAATGGATATACCCTTGATTTTAACAATTCCACTGCGGGTTTCTTTGATACCGTCGAACCGGATATTGAAGTTGTAACAGCCTCCTGCAGCGAAGTTGTAGTAACTTTTACAGAGCCAATTCTGTGCAGTACGGTAGAACTTAGTGATTTTACTATGAGCGGCGATGGAGGGCCTTACACCGCCACTTCAATTACTTCGAATTGTTCCTTTGGAGCCAACAGCAGTATCTCCTTTGCTGTTATTTTCGATCCACCCTTTCCTTCAACAGGCGGTGATTATAATTTAATCTTTGATACCGGAGATGTTGAAGATCTTTGTGGTAATCCTATTGATGACACGGATTTTGATTTTACTGTTCCGGAAGGAATGGAAGTAACAGCTACAAGTTCTCCAGCATCTTGCAGTGCCGCCAATGGCGAAATTGAAGTGCTGGATGTGGAAGGTGGAACTGCCCCTTATGAATATAATGTAGGTTCAGGTTTTCAAAGTTCCGCTGTATTTACCGGCCTTTTGGGTGGTGATTATATAGTACAGGTCCGGGATGCTGTGAATTGCCTGGTTCAGATAAATGTGACGGTAGATCAGGTAACAACCGACTTTACAGCGGGAGACGATGCCGTATCCTGCAACCTCAATTACGGTTTACAAGCCGTTTTGCCCCCGAATTCCAGCGGAGTTTGGTCGGGAAATGCTTCCGTCTCTTTTTCTGATGTGAATTCTCCCAATACAAATGTTACAGTGACTGATCCCGGAACATATACCTTAAGCTGGACTGTAACCAACGAACTCGATTGCGAAGCCAGTGACAATGTGGAAGTCTCTTTTTCCGACCTGTCCTTAAATATGGTATTAACTCCTGCGTCATGCCCTGAGAGTTGTGATGGCGCGGCTACGGCTAATGTTAGCGGGGCTATGCCCGGATCTGTAATAAACTACAACTGGTCCGGTGGTAGTAGTACATCCAACTCAGCTACTGACCTTTGCCCTGTCTCCTATTCATTAAGTATTAGCGATGATATTGGTTGTGAAACTTCTATACCTTTTTCTATAATCGTCCCGGATACTTTACGGATAGAAGAGATAATTGAAACTGCGGAAACCTGCGCAAATTACTGCGATGGTAGTCTGGAAATAGTTTCTAACGGAGCTATTGATTTCAGTTTTGATAATGGAGAAACCTTCGTATCCTCTTCCACAATCAATTCACTTTGTTCGGGGAATTATAATATTGTGGTTCGAAATGCCAAATGATGTGTTGCTTCAGCTGCCGCTTTTCTAGCTGAACCGGTTTCACCCGTTTCTTTATTTTTGCCGCAAAATAAAACAGCATCTATATATTCTCCTACATTCGAATTTCATAATTTATCCAGAAATTATACAGAACATCTTTGGCAGTTTGGTTTCCCTGAAACAATATATTCTACAATTGATGAAGATATGGTATATACCATTCCCGATTCCGATCCACAACCGGGTATGTATTCCGTACTTTT
>CAZJLZ010000251.1:0-6707 GCA_964546775.1 uncultured Cryomorphaceae bacterium
GGGGTGGTTTCCTGGTTATGCCATAAATATTGAGACCGGTGAGCGCCTGAATATTGCTTTTGGAGAAGACTCCTACCTGGCTGCTGACAATGGACGAGACATGCTTTGGAACCCGACTTCCCGTATTTTTGGAATTCCGGGTAATGAACCCTTGTTCGGAGGGCAGCATTACATCTATATTTTCAGAAACAACCGGGGAATTACCGAAATAGTATCCGGTGGCCTTGAGGAGTCAGCTGGTTCGGTACCTATGTATGACTATGGCGCATTTGTCCGTCAACAGGTAACTCAAACTTCTCCAATAATCGGTTATCAGGCCTTCTGGAAAAATGCAGGATGGATTATGTCGCCGTTGGCATTTGGTCTGACAAGTGCCGAAGAAGGTATTGTTCCTTCTGAAGCGAGGGTTAAGATTCGTGTTGCCAAACCATATGAGAAATATGCACCTTTGGTAGAATTGGGTGAAATTGACTATGACGAGATTGGCTCTGTTCTCGACCCGATTAATCCTGATTTATTGGAGGATAGTGAAAATGATTGGTATCCGATGTATGAATTCTCGATTGATGGAGAACAGACTTTAACTGATGTTCAGGATGTAGCCGAAGATGCACTTTCACTGATCAATGTCGTGCCAAATCCGTATCACGCTTTTAATGCATACGAGACAAATCGTATCGACAACAGGGTGAAGTTCGTTAACCTTCCACAACAATGTACCATCAAGATTTACAATCTGACCGGAACTTTGATTCGGACCCTGGGCAAGGACAATCCCCAGACATTCCTTGATTGGGATATGAAGAACGAGGCACGAATACCTATTGCAAGTGGTGTTTATGTAGTGCACGTGGATGTACCTGATGTGGGAGAACGGGTACTGAAATGGTTCTGCGTTTTGCGTCCTACTGACTTACAAAATTTCTAATACATAGATTAAACCGATAACAGAGATGAGAATACAGCTTAGATGCATAGCAGTATCACTGATGGTTACCATGTTCATTCCCGGTGTTTTTGCCGGAAATGAAGATCGGGCAGGTTCTGCCGGAGCGGGTTATTTACTGGTGAACCCTTGGGCGCGTAGTGCCGGCTTAGCCGGTGCCCACATGGCCAATGCACGTGGTGTTGAGGCCACGTTCCTGAATGTGGCAGGATTGGCTTTTTTGGATAAAACCGAACTGATGTTTACCCAGACCCTCTATTTACAAGGCTCGGGAATAAGCATCAACGCCGTTGGGCTTGCGCAGCGCCTGAATGACGCCAGTGTCATTGGATTAACCGTCAACAACTGGAATTTCGGAGATATTGAAAGGACCACCACCAATCAACCTGAAGGTGATGGAACAACCTTTTCTCCGAATGTTCTGACAATCGCTGCATCATATGCCCGGGCTTTTTCCAATAGTATCTATGGGGGATTTACGCTGAGGATTCTATCGGAGTCAACAGCGGAGATTCGTTCTACCGGTGTTGCATTTGATGCGGGCATCAAATACGTTACCGGTGAAGATGATCGAATGAAAATCGGGATATCACTTAAGAATGTTGGTCCTGAGTTGGGTTACTCTGGTGACGGACTCGCCTTTCAGGCAGAACCCGAAGAAGGAACACAGCTTACTGTCGAGCATCGTGCAGCACGAAGCGAACTTCCATCATTGGTTTCAATCGGTGGGACTTATGACATCAACCTGGGCGCAAACCACCGGTTAACACCGGGTATTACTTTTATCGCTAATTCATTCACGAAGGATAATTTTCTGGGTGGCTTGGAATATGCCTTTAAAGAATTATTTGCTTTGAGAGCAGGTTATCATTATGAAGGAGGAATCACTGACGATATTGAAAGAATGACGGTTCTTACGGGTATTCATGCCGGTGCCAGTGTGCATGTTCCACTCGGTAAATCAGGTTCTAACATTTCTTTTGATTATAGTTACCGTACTACGAATCCATTTTCCGGGATTCACTCAATTGGAGTGACTATCGGTTTAAAGTAGTTCTGCTTCAACTCTTTTTTGTAATTTTGCATCAGAGAAAGCCCCCTCGGGGTTTTCTCTTTTTTATGTTACACCATGGTTTTAATTTAAACGGCTATGTCAAATTTAAGCTATTACACAGCAGAGGGTTTTAAAAAATTAAAAGACGAACTGTATCAAATGCGCACGGTAGAGCGTCCTAAAATCTCTCAGCAAATTGCTGAAGCTAGAGATAAAGGAGATTTGTCAGAGAATGCTGAATACGATGCAGCCAAAGAGGCTCAGGGGCATCTTGAAGCCAAAATAGCGAAACTTGAAGATTTGGTCGCCAATGCGCGAATAATTGATGAGTCGCAGATGGATAACAGCAAGGCATTTATATTATCTAAGGTGAAGATCAAAAACCTGCAGAATAATATGGAGGTGGAATATACGCTTGTTGCCGAGAATGAAGCGAGCCTTGCTCAGAAAAAGATTTCTGTGGATTCTCCCATCGGCCGAGGATTACTCGGTAAAGCTGTGGGCGATACTGTAGAAGTGAAAATTCCTGCAGGATTGGTTAAATTTGAGATACTCGAAATTTCAAGGTAAACATGGCCAGTATTTTTACCAAAATTGTCAACGGAGAAATCCCCGGCTACAAGGTAGCGGAGACAGATGCTTTCCTGGCATTTTTGGACGTAAATCCGCTCGCCAAAGGGCATGTTTTGGTAATTCCGAAACGTGAAATCGATTACATTTTCGATATTCCCGATGATGAATTGGCAGGACTGCACCTGTTTGCTAAAACGGTTGCGCAAAAAATGGAAAAAGTTCTTCCATGCAAACGCATTGGAATCGCGGTCATCGGTCTTGAAGTGCCTCATACACACATTCACCTGATTCCTTTGCAATCGGTGCAGGACATCAACTTTTCCCGCGAGAAGCTTTCCTTTTCCAAAGAAGAGATGGAACAAACCGCAAAATCCATTCGCGAAGCATAATCTAAGTGATTTTCCGATGGGGATTTTTTCCCAGAAAAGACTCCCAACCAGAGTAACCGGCTTTTTGAGCCGATTTCCCCCCATTGAAGTAATGACATACCGCCGCTGCCAGTCCATCAGTGGCATCCAGATTTTTTGGCAGAGTTTCGATCTTTAACAGCGATTGCAACATAGCAGCCACTTGTTCTTTCGAAGCGTTGCCGTTGCCTGTAATGGCCTGTTTGATCTTTTTGGGAGCGTACTCGGTGTACGGAACCTCGCGCTCCATTGCTGCAGCAATAGCAACCCCTTGGGCGCGCCCCAGTTTCAACATGCTCTGTACGTTTTTTCCGTAAAAGGGAGCTTCAATCGCCATTTCATCCGGAAGATACGCCTCGATCAACGCACTAACCTGTTTCTGGATTTCGCGAAGTTTCAAACCATGATCTCCCAGTTTGCTGAGTCGAAAGTTACCCATGCACAGAATTTTCATCTGTCCGCGTCTACAGTCAATAATACCATATCCGAGAATGGTGGTTCCCGGATCAATTCCCAGAATAATACGATCCTTATGTTCCATGTGAGGCAACAAAAGTAAAAGATTCCAATACTACCAAACGAGGTCTTCCAACTTGTTCTACAATTAATTTTCACACTTTTGTCAGCAACCTGGATTAATGATGGCGCTACTTGTGATATCTTCTGTACTATACTGCAGTCTTGTGCTCATCGCTGTTTTTGGGCTAAATCGATTGATGCGAATGACACAGGATGCGTTCCTCAGCACGGAGGTTGTAAGTATTACCGTCATCGTTCCGTTTCGAAACGAAGGGGCCCATCTTTCTGATCTTGTCCATGATCTGAAACAACAAACTACCAACGGGAATTTCGAAGTGATCTGGGTTGATGACCATTCTTCGGATCATTCCTGCGATGTCCTTCAAACCTTTGTTTCCAACTCAACGAACTGGTTATTATTGAAGCTCCCCCAAAATCAACAAGGAAAAAAGGCAGCATTGACTGCCGGCATTACTCGTGCTTCGGGCGATATTGTTGTTACCACCGACGCGGATGTACGCATTCCTCCGGGTTGGCTGAAAGCCATATCTTCGGCCTTCAATGTACAGCAGATGGATATGCTCGTTCTGCCCCTGAGAATCGAGTTTGAAAAGCGAAAAGCGATCGAGTACTTTCAAGTGGCGGAGAATCTTGCCATTCAAGGATTGTCTTTTGGATTGGCCGCACTGAAAATGCCCATTGGATGCAATGGAGCCAATCTCGCGTTCCGAAGATCAGCGTTCGAAAAGGTCGGTGGATATTCCATGCATCAGCATACGGCTTCCGGTGACGATGTGTTACTGATGCAAAGCTTTTTGAAAAATGGATTCTACGTTACTCCTCTATGGATAAAAGAAGTGTTGGTGACGGCTTTCGCAGAACCATCGGGGAAGTCTGCAATAAAACAACGGGTAAGATGGGCCGGTAAAACCGGAAGGATGATTTTTTCAATGGCGGCAATGGTAGGTTCTGTGCTATTATTACATTCTGTTTTGCTCGCCGTTGGCTGGAGTTTTGAATCTGATGCCTGGAAACTGTGGTTCTTTCTGCTAGCACTTAAAGTGGTCGTAGATGTACTGTTGATAAATACTGTTGGAAAGCACTATCAGCAGCGATTGAAACCACTAAAATTGATTTTTATTTCAATAGCCTACGCGGTGTATTTGCCATTGATTACATTCGTGAGCGCAGTTTGGAAACCCACGTGGAAAGAAAGAAAGACATAACTCAACCTAAAGAACCTTCTTCGAATTCTCTGGGTCGATTGGCCTTGCGCAGATTGCGCAAAGACAAATTGGCGCTGACCGGAGCCTACATCATTATTATAGCCGTTGTGATTTCATTGCTGGGTTCGGTGATTCGACCAGACAAAACAGTCAACGCCAATGACCAGATGCTGCAACTGGCCCGTAGTCAGCCAGGATTTAGCGTTGAAATGCTTGAGGTCCGGAAAAACAAAACCATTGAGCCTGCATCGTTTTGGGAACGTTTACTTTTGGGTGGAAAAGAATTGACAGGAAAAAATTATCCGTTTCGGGAATATCGTTTCGAAAAGGATGAAATCATCATTGTCAATCACAATGGATCAAATACTCAGGTTCAGGAAAGTACAACACGATTCAGGTTGGCGGATGTACTATGGCCTGTAACCAATGATGGAATTACTTACGATGTTGAGAACAAACGTGTGCTGGCAGAATTGATTGACGGCACCATTCGAAAAGCAACTGTAGCGGAAATGCAGCAACACGTGATAGCAGAAAACATGGACACCCATACCTTCTGGCTGGGTACCGATAAATTCGGTCGTGATTTGTTGAGTCGGATTATGGGCGGCACGATAGTATCACTTGGAGTCGGTGTTATCTCGGTATTGATCTCCCTGATCATCGGAATTTCTCTCGGGGCTATAGCCGGGTACTTCAGAGGTTGGGTCGATGAAATGATCATGTGGCTCATCAATGTAATGTGGTCCGTTCCGACTTTGCTCATGGTAATGGCCATTACTCTTGCTTTGGGAAAAGGATTTACCCAGGTGTACATCGCGGTAGGATTGACCATGTGGGTTGAGGTAGCGCGTGTCGTTCGGGGACAAGTGCTCAGTTTGCGTGAACAGGAATTCATAGAGGCTGGTCGGGCATTGGGGTTTAATTCTTCGAGACTTATAGGTCGGCATATATTACCCAATGTTATGGCTCCGGTAATTGTTATTTCAGCAGCTAATTTTGCCTCGGCCATTCTGATAGAAGCCGGTTTGAGTTTCCTTGGGATTGGTGCGCAAATACCGATGCCGTCATGGGGACAAATGATCAAAGAGCACTACAGTTATATCACCACCGACCTGGCTTATCTGGCTGTTTTACCCGGCATCTGCATCATGGTACTTGTATTGGCGTTTATGTTACTTGGTAACGGTCTACGAGACGCCCTCGACCAAAAGGCTGTAGGCTAGATTAACGGGATCCCGCATTCGTCACCACAACAGCAACGCCACAACGAAAATGATACTTCCCAAAACCATCATCAGAGCGGTGTAAGGGAGCAGATCTTTGGCCTTCAATCCGGTGATGCCCAGCAATGGAAGCGCCCAGAAGGGCTGCAGCATATTGGTGATCTGATCTCCATAGGCCAACGCCATGATGCTTTTCGCAATGTCCACATTCATCGCGTGGGCAGATTGTAAAATGATTGGCCCCTGGACCATCCATTGTCCGCCGCCACTTGGAATGAAGAAATTAACCAAACCAGCGCTGAAAAAAGTGAGAATCGGATAAGTCGTTTCATTCGAAATGGAAACAAAAAATCCGGCCATTTGTTGCACCAACCCGGAACCATTCATTACACCAAGAATTCCGAAATACAAGGGGAACTGTATCAGAATCCCACTTGCCCCACCCATAGCATCACCCAATGCATGCAAAAACTCCCGCAGGTTTTTATGCAGCAACAAACACCAACCCAGCAGGCAAAAATTCAGAAAGTTAGGGGTAATAAAACCAAGATTGCCAGAAGTGTCCAATACAAATGCGCGATAACTTGCTGCGCCAAGAATAAACAGTCCGAAACCAGCAGAAAGCCATCTGCTGTTATCCAGTCTTTCTGCACCCTCCGCTTTTTTAAATTTGGATGCTTCAGAAAGTTTCAGGGCAGAAAGTTCAGGTAGAGATGCATTCGAGGTTCCGGTGATTTTTCCGAGCGCATAGAGCAT
>CAZJLZ010000252.1:0-2771 GCA_964546775.1 uncultured Cryomorphaceae bacterium
GGTGAAAATCCCCAGTACCCACACAAATATTTTCATACCGGTGAGAATGCTCATGACTTCCTGGAACTGTTCGTTGTTGTTGCGCACGGTAATCGCCGAACGATCATCAGGATGCACCGTGTGCCGCTGTTTCAGATCAGATTCAATTTGTTCAGCCATTTCAACTGTACGAGCCAACGGAGCATCACCAGTAGTAACCATGATGTTGTGTACCCGGTTGGCAGCACCGAAAACCTTTTGGGCCGTGGTGATGGGAACGTAGATAAAGCGCACTTCTCCCTCAGCGCCGAGATCATTAAAAACGCCAACCACTTTAAAAGGAATCCCAAACATTTCGATGTACTCTCCGATTGGATCTTTTCCCGCGAACAATTCTTTGACGACGAGATCACCGATACACGCTACCTTCGAAACTTCCTCTATATCGCGCTCATTGACAAATCGTCCGGAGGTGATCAACGACTGCTCAATCTGCTGATGTCCCGGATGGCAGCCGCGTGTAGGATACTTCCCAACCTCCCTTCCGTACACCACTTCGCTGTCCCATATCATGTAGCGTGCAGAACTGTACTCGATACCAGACACGTTCCGCAATACATGCTCGTAATCATCGTTTTCGTATTGAACGAAGCGGTTCGGTTTGAGTCCTTTGTAAGGCAGTGAAGTTCGTCCACTCCAAACCCAGATTGAATTGACCGCGTCATCGTTAAACGTCGCTTCCATACCGTTTTGCAACCCCTGGCTCGAACCAAGCAGCACAATCAACATGAAAATTCCCCAGAAAACAGAAAAAGCCGTGAGCACCGTTCGCAGCTTGTTCTTGCGAATGGTAGCGAAAATTTCCTGCCATTTATCAAGGTCAAACATTAGTGAACGATCGGTTGTTCCGCTTTTTCAATTAGACCGTCACGCAGGCGGATAACGCGTTGGGTCATATCGGCAATTTCCTGTTCGTGCGTAACGATCACAATTGTAATTCCCTCGCGGTGTATTTCGGTGAGCAGATCCATCACGCTGTGCGACGTTTCGCTGTCCAAAGCACCAGTCGGTTCGTCGGCAAGTATAACTTTCGGATTAGAAATCAGTGCGCGGGCAATGGCCACGCGTTGTTTTTGTCCGCCTGACATCTCGTTCGGAAGGTGATTCGCCCAGTCAGTAAGACCAACGCGCTCCAGGTATTCCATTGCGATTCGATTCCGCTTTCTTCGCGGCACGTTCTGATAATACAGCGGAAGTGCCACATTGTCCATTGCGTTTTTAAAAGCAACGAGGTTGAACGATTGAAAGACAAAACCGAGCAACTGACTGCGTAAACGTGCAGCCCGGGTTTCGCTGAGATTTCGAATGAGCTGGCCGTCGAGCAGGTATTCACCCTCGTCGTAATTGTCGAGCATACCGACAATATTAAGCAGTGTGCTTTTCCCGGATCCCGAAGATCCCATCACCGACACCAACTCACCGTGTGCGATGTGCAGGTCGATTCCCTTGAGTACCTGCAATTGCTGAGCGCCCATTCGGTAGCTCTTTCGGATGTTGTTCAGTTGTATCATATGCAGAAAACACAAAACTAACGGCCAGCGCTTTGGATTAGTCTCTAAAATACACTAATGGACGCAATTGAGGATTGGTGGTGAGACGGGCCGTTTCACCAAAACCCGATACTGAATCTGAATGCTGCTAGCTCAGGTGCTTTCTGTTCGCGCTGTATAGAGCGATGAAAATCGTGGCAGCAATCGCGAATGCAATCATGACACTGAAAGCAATGAAGTTGAATCCGTACAGAAACGGAACCACGAGAACTCCAATAATATTGACGACCACGTACAGATAAAATCCAACCAATCGCAACTTAAACATCAGAAATGCGGCTACTCCGAGCAAAAGATAATAAATGAGGTCAATCACGCGGATCAATACAGCGTTCGAAGCAAATTTTTCGAGAAACTCCATTACCCCTTCCATCAACCACGTAGGCATGTCCGACATTTCAACGCCCGAATCGTCGATGCTCTGATAAAATTCTGCTTCGATACTTGCAGTGGATTCTGCAGACACAAACAACTCCTTCAGTGATTTGTAAACATTGTAAACTACATTGATCGATGTCAGCACTAGCAATGTGAGCAGAAATCCGGGCACTTTTCCGGTGTTGGAACCGTATTCTCTGTCTAAATCAAGCGGTGCATTCGGGTTGTTTTCGTTCATGGTTTCTGAGTTTGGTGCCTAAATGTATAAAAGCTTCAGAATTTCTGTTGTGTCCACAGTAAATAATTTTTCTTTTGAGAGCTCGTCGGCTTCGCCATCTTCCTAACAGAATACTTTTTAAACCATGCTTTACCGTCTGGAGAAATCGTCGTTTCGCGCAATGCACCGTTGCGTTTGTAATGAAGCGTAACCTTTCCACCAAAATATTCAAGCCACTGGTTCAGATTCTGATCCATACGGAATTTGTTGACGTAAATCAGTTCGTCGCCATTGAACAAACCAGCCTTTTCTGCCGGTGACCCCGGGTGAATGGCCGTGACCAGATATCGGCCGGTACCCCCCCACTCTGCCTTGATGCCCAACGCGTGTTCGCGATAGGCATCCGCAGGAGATTCAATCAACTCCAATCCAATATACTTGAAGCAATCTTTCAATTGCTGGTCAATCGGTTCCACACCATTGATGTACTTTTTGAAATGGGAGGCAAATGATTTGCCCGCAAACTTTTCGATCAATGAGCGATATATTTCTTCTGAATAACCGAAATCGTTTTGCGCGTAATCCTC
>CAZJLZ010000253.1:0-2841 GCA_964546775.1 uncultured Cryomorphaceae bacterium
GTGCATCTCCGTAATTGAATTCATCCAATCCGAGGGTAATGCTGGTGTGATCCATGATACCGGATAAAAATCCGGGCTTAATGAAATCCAACCGGTCGATCTGGATGTGACCGCCTTTGATCCAGGTTTCGTTGTGGTGCCTTGAAGAAAGGTACGTGCGCAAATGCAACCGCATTCCGTTCAGCAACTGAACGTCCAGGTTAAAATTAGCCGTTGGGAGGTTGAAATTTGATCCGAGCTCCACGAGATTGTCTGCCGTATTGCTGTGCGAAATTCCCTGAAATTGTAAAGCAAAATCACCACCCACACGAACTTTCAAACCGTCGTATGGAATGGTGTCGGTTTTCGTGGTTTCAAAAGTATTCAATCCCAGTTTATTGTTGGGGCGGTAGAATTGCAGGTCCGGCTGTTGAGCCATTGCTATAGATGGCAACAAAACAGAGATAACGAGCAATACGGAACCGAAGCGTTTAATGCGTTTCATGATGACAATTTTTATTTGGATTTAAATGTTGTTTCGAATTTAATATTCAGTTGATCACCGGTTTTAATGGTTCCGAAAACCGCTGTGGGTGGCTTGAGACCGAATTCGGTGAAGCTGACGGGATGTGATCCCGAAAATGTTACTGTGTTTCCACTCACTTTATAAGTCGCTTTCAGTAAAACCAACTTTGTAGTTCCGGAGATGGTTAACTTACCCCTGGCCCGGACTTCCTGAGCACTGAAAGATTCCACTTCGGTGAGTTCAAACTGAATGTTCGGATGTTTATCGGTATTGAGCGCTTTGTACGCGTTATCATCCATCGAGCTCTTGCCGCTTTTCAAAGTCTCTGCGGGAAGCTGCAACTTCAGAAAAGAAATGGATTTGATGGAAGAGCCCTCTGTTTCTATTTTGGCAGTTCCCGTTGCACTTTGAGAAACCATTTCCCAATCATGAATGCTGGAAGTACCTTCTACCGTCCATTGCTGTTGAGCCGAAAGTTGAAAAGCTTGTTGTGCGAAAACAGGCAAACAAAGTGCCGACACAAATAATGCAAGAATATATGAGCTCGCGGTTTTCATGATTTGAAGTCTTCGTGGATAGATTAGCTGTCTCATTTTGTTCGTCTTAATTTACATCAAATGTACACCCCAAATCCCGTCACAGATATGACCATTGTCATGTAAAAACATGATAAAAGACATATTGTTGAGACGTACAGAAAACAGGATCATACCGCAACTTGCGGATGAACGGGTGAGCGGCATGAAACATTTATCGCAGGGGGCTAATCAAAAGCCAGCAGAAGTCCTATGTGCCAGTTAAAACTGTTGATGGCTCCTACCTTTGAAACGGGTTGATCTACCTCAGCGGATTGACCGCTGAATCCCATTCCGGTACCGAGATAATAGGTAACTCCCGTATCCAGTTTAATTCCAAAACCGAAATCTTCCTCGGTTGCGCAGACCAATCTTTTTAAATTGATGACCGTGCCCAGTCCGACGCCGGCCTGAATTCCGGTGCGCCGGTAATCGAAGGCTGAAAACCTTTCGCGTACATCTTCAGAGCTCATGACCGGAGCGCCGCTTTCCACAGAAATACCTTCGCTGACTTTCCGGGTTGTATAAGAAGAAATTGTACCCAGCCGGCCTTCTGCATAGGGTTCGAGCATAGCTTCACCGGTGAAGTGATATCGGGTAAAAACATGAAACTGGGTCAGCATATCCTTTTCACGAATTTCTGTCGACACCAATCCATGCTCCGGGTTGGTAAAAGTCAGTCCGAAGGATTCATCGTTATAGACGCTCTGCCCTATTTCCATTCCAAAACTAAACGACGATTTGCTGCAACGATTCATCATCATCAGCGAAACTCCCTTCGCCGGAGACCCCGATTCCAGATCATAAGCTGCCAAACCAGGTTGAACATTAAAAGCCGCACCTATGGTTAACTGCGCCGACAGAGGATGGATAAACACGCAGGCAACGAGCAATAAGTAGAATTTCTTCATGATCTAACGATTTGGTGGAAAGGTTGTTGAAATTAGTAATTTTTGGTTAAACTGAGTAGTATTGATACCTATTTAAACTGAGTTTATCTTTATTTTTAAACAAAATTATCGCGGAAGCGGTTCAATCATTTGAAACTGATCGCTAATTCACTTACCTTTGCCGCCATTGCATTTTCTATAAATTATTGATTGTATAATGCTTAGCCCGAAAGAAGAAATTGTTCAGCAACTGGATGCCCTTTTGCAAGCCGCGAATTTTGAGCGTAACATCAGCCAATGTGCCTCACTCATAGAACAATACCTCCAGCTTGATCTGGATGAAAAAGTTGAAGAAGGGCTGATCGAAGAGATGTCCGACGAAGAAGATGCACACCAGCAGGAAGAAAGTGAGGCGGAAACTTCAAAGGAACCTGCCGGAGATGGGGAAACTTCTGAAACCGACGATGAAATTTATTCGCCACCTGCCGATCCGGTACAGGAACGGATGATTGAACTCATTGACCGCTACAACGAAAAACGTGAGGAGTTGCTCGGAGTCATTCTCAAGGATGAAGAAGAAAACTTCAAAAAGAAAAAGGCGCTGCTCGAGTCCTTGAGGAAGCTCATCGAAGAGGAAGAAAACATCGGCAAGGCATTCAAGGAATTCAATCAGATCCGTGATGATTGGAACAGTGTGGGCCCCGTCGCCGATAAGCAACGTCAGAACCTGCACCGTGACTACAGCAACCTGATGGAGTTGTTTTACTACAACATCAACATCTACAAACAGCTCAAAGACCACGATTTAAAACGCAATCTGGAACTCAAGCAGGATGTACTACAACAACTCAAAGATCTTCAGCAACACAAG
>CAZJLZ010000254.1:0-5220 GCA_964546775.1 uncultured Cryomorphaceae bacterium
CAGGCCAAAGAATCCGCTTCGTTGTTGAACACTTCTTTTGTGAGGCCTTCGGTAACCAGATCCATTCGGATTTCATAAACAGGAATGGAAGTAGCGAGCAGACTTCCATCTTCGGCATAAATATTTCCGCGAACAGCTTCAATATTCTTAAGATCGGTGGTCAGGTATTTTGACTTCTCGCTCCATTTTTCACCCTCGACAAACTGGATAATGAAAATCCGTGCAATAATGGCCACCCCCACGAGGCAGGCGAAGAAGTAGAGGATATAAATCCGGGACAATATGTCTTTCTTCGGATCTCTCACTCTTCAGAAGATTTTTCGGTTTCTGCCGGTAAAATAATTTTCTGCGGCGGCGTAACAGATTCTGTCAGACCGATTTCCTTGATGGCCTCGGCAATGTTGGACTGCTGTCGGATTTGCTGCAGCGACGACTGTGAGGTCAGGTATTCAGCCTTCAATTCTTTCAACTCCGCATCCACGCGGTAAATTTGTTTGACTGTGGATTCGGTAAAGTATCCGTACGCGATGTAAAGAATGGCCATTCCGCACAGGAACAGCATAAACGGAAGCTGATCGAGAAACTTAGGACGCGACAGAAACCGGCCGTTGAGCAGGTCGAACAATGGCTGCGCCACCGAACGTTTTTTCTGTTTTGTATCTTTCTGCTGGCTCATAATTTTTCAGCTATTCTCAATCGCGCACTTCGCGCTCTGTTGTTGTCAGATATTTCATCGTCGTTGGGGGAAATGGGTTTTTTGTTGATCAGTTTCAGTGGATGTTGCAGGTTTCCGAAAAAGTCCTTCTGCGGTTCACCTTCTGGATTTCCGTAGCGGAAATAGTGTTTGACCATTCGGTCTTCGAGCGAGTGATAAGAAATCACCACAAGTCGACCGCCCTTTTTCAATACGTCAATGGATTGCTCCATCATTTCCTGCAGCGCCCCCATCTCGTCGTTTACCGCAATGCGCAATGCCTGAAAAACCTTTGCATAAAACTGATGCGGCTTGTGCTTTGGCACCAGTTGTTCAAGGCTTTTGATCAGGTCTTGCACCGTTTCCATAGCGCCTGCATTTCTTCCGGCAAACACTGCGGCTGCTACAGCCCGCGCATTTCTTAAGTCACCGAACCGGAAAAATATATCCGACAGAGCATCTTCTTCTATATCGTGAATGAGGGTTGCTGCCGTGACCGGATTTTCGCGATCCATTCGCATATCCAACGGCGCGTTGAAGCGGAATGAAAAACCCCGGTCGGGAACATTGAATTGGTGAGAGGAAACACCCAAATCTGCCAGGACTCCATCTACTTCTTTGATCCCACGGGCCCGAAGATTGTTCTTTAGAAACCGAAAATTCTGGTCGACCAGTTCAAAACGATCATCATCCAGCAGGTTTTGCTCGGCGTCGGCGTCCTGATCAAATGCAATGAGTTTTCCGGTTTTAAGATGATTCAGGATTTCGCTGCTGTGCCCACCTCCTCCAAATGTCGCATCTACATAAATACCGTCAGGCTGGATATTGAGCCCGTCAACGCTCTCCTTCAACAGAACCGGAACGTGGTATTCACTCATGGTCGGGGTCGTTCAGGGATCCAAAAACATCTTCGGCGAGGGCTTCCATATCAATATCGTCGTCGTTCATGAACGACTCGTATTCTGCTTTACTCCAGATTTCAACGGTGCTGTTGCTGCCTACTACTTTTAATTCGATTTCAAGTTTTGCGTGCTCCACCAGTGATTTCGGAATCAACAAACGCCCGGTGTTATCGGGCTCAACCGGCGTTGCCCCACCCATCACTTTGCGCACGATCACGTCGTTTTTCTTGATCAGCCTATTCAGCTTATTGAGTTTACTGCTCAATCTCTGCCACTCGTCGTGAGGATAGAGCACCAAACAAGGCTGATGCAAATTCCGGTTGATCACAAAGCCCTTGTCCAACACGCTAGCCAATTGCTTCTTGAGACCCACAGGCAGCATGAGCCGTCCTTTGGCATCCAATTTACAATCGTATTCTCCGAGTAGGTTAATCAAGGGTTGGCTCTTTTTAACAAGGTAAAAGTATAATATTTCTTCCACAATTTTCCACTACCTGACCTTTTTTACCACTTTGTGGAAAACTTTTAACGACGAACCGATCATTTTAATTGTCGGACCGACGAAAAAAATTGAGAATTATCAGCGGCCTTCAACGCTTGGTAGCAGATGTATTCTATATTTGCGAAATGAGGAATTGACAAGGGGTTTCGGAACTTCACGCAATTCGTCTGAAATTGGTCTTTGGACAAAAAGTTTAACTTTGAGAAGCCAAACCAGCCGCAAAGCATGAGCTATCAAATCAAACAGGAAGGAAAATTCAAATACCTTGAAAAAGGTGAGGGTCAGGTTATATTGGTGTTGCACGGATTATTTGGCGCGCTGAGCAACTTCAACAACATGATTGACTATTTTTCCCCCAACTATAAAGTAGTAGTGCCGATCATGCCCTTGTACGAAATGCCGCTGGCCAAAACCGGCGTGAAAAATCTCGCCAATTACATCGATTCTTTTATTGAACACAAACAGTACGAGAATCTGATTCTCCTGGGAAATTCGCTCGGAGGACATGTTGCGTTGATATACGCGCTGAAGAGAATGGACAAGGTGAGTGCGATGGTATTGACAGGTAGTTCGGGATTGTATGAAAATGCATTTGGTGGTTCTTTCCCTCGACGAAGTGACAAAGATTACATTCGGGGAAAAATTGCGGTGACCTTTTACGATCCGAAAATGGTCACTGATGAATTAGTGGATGTCGTTTTCGAACTCGTCAGCGACCGCAACAAACTAATCAAAGTATTGTATCTGGCCAAATCGGCGATACGCCACAATATGCGCGACGAACTGCACCGGTATAAAATGCCCGTTTGCCTGATCTGGGGAAAGAACGACACGATTACCCCACCCGAAGTAGCTGAAGAATTTCACGAACATCTCCCCGATTCAGATGTTTTCTGGATTGACAAATGCGCACACGCTCCCATGATGGAACATCCGGAAGTATTCAATTCCATTTTGGAAGACTGGCTCGTGAAATTAAAGGAAGCATGATTGTAAAGACATCCGATTTTCTGATCAGCAGCACCAATCCCGGTGCGTGCCCGGAACCAAAATATCCCGAATACGCATTTATTGGTCGATCAAATGTCGGCAAATCTTCGTTGATCAATATGCTTTGTCAGCGGAAAGGACTCGCGAAAATTTCCGGTCGACCCGGAAAAACCCAAACCATCAATCATTTTCTGATCAATCAGGACAGCAACCCGTGGTACCTGGCGGATTTACCAGGTTATGGCTATGCGAAGACTTCAAAGAAGATGCAGCTCAAGTGGAACGAGTTTACAAGAAAGTACCTACTGCATCGCACCAATTTATTGTATTTGTTCGTGTTGATTGACACGCGTTTGGAGCCACAGAAAATCGACCTCGAGTTTATTGAATGGTGCGGGTTGAAGAATATGCCGTTTGTGATGGTATTCACCAAAAGCGATAAATTATCCAGCAGTCAGTTGGGGAAAAATTTGAAAAAGTATCGGGACGAAATGATGAAAAGTTGGGAAGAACTCCCCCCACATGTCGTCACTTCATCCACGACGGGTTTTGGCAGGGATGAATTACTGGAAATTATTGAACAGACGAATCCGCTGTTTGAAAAGATTCAGAAGCGGGATAGTTGAGGGGAAAAAACTTCCTGAAGTTCCTATTGGATAATGTAAGATAGCTCCTATCGCATCTCTGGAAAATACAGTTTCTTCAATTTTCTAGGATAACACAGTTTCATATTATAGTTCTTGAGTCTTTTTTCACAGCTTTTGCCTTGACGCAAAACCTGTCCAAAAGGTCAAGGACGCACCTCCTCACTGCGTTTGCTCTGCACATTGGCTAAGCGCGGCCGAGCGAGCTCCCGTGTCGCTTCTCGGTCTTGCTAAGCCATTATTTTGAGCGCTCTTGTTTGGAGCTGAGTCCTGGTCCAATCCGAAAGGTTGGTGCGCCTATTCATCGTTAAGTAGAGTGCTAAATTAATTATTACCCGCGCCGCTTTCCGAGTCAATCAGCTCCATTTTATCTGCGAAATAGATCGCAAAGTCGCGCATGTCCTGACTCATTTCCTTCTCAGCAGTGGCGCGCTCAAAAGTATCGGCAAGGGTCATTAGGTTCTGATGAAAGAAATGTTTCATTTCGTCGACCGTCATTTCTTTGTTCCACAGATCCATGCGAAGCGTGTTTTTCTCTTGCTCATCCCAAATGGCAATCATCACCGATTTACAGGCATTATTCACATCACCGTCTTGCGCGTACCAATCAATCTTTTCAGGAACATGATTCTCATCCAGATGAACGGTAAATTTTATTTCGGAAGTTTTACTCATGATTGATCGATTCAGGGTTTGTAATATTTAAGCATTTTCTGTGGATTGTCCTCCTGCAGCATTTGCTGGAGAGATACGTTAGAAGACTTTTCCATATACTGTCTCACGATCTGCCAACCCATCCACATTCCGGTTCGCGAAGGTGAACCTTGCTGAAAAGCAGGTGTAAAAGGACCATCGTTGATAAAACCTGCTATGTCTTTCGCTTTCGAAGTGTACAACATATCTGCATCCACCAGGTGTGTCCAGATATTGTATTCGTTTTTTCGGCACCACTCCAATTCAGCAGAGTTGTAATTCATTTTCACTTCATCTGAAACTTGTGGAAACAATGCATCCATCATGTACAACATCTTTCCATGAAAAATCATCAGATTAAGGAGTTCCTCCTTCCCTAGTCGCTCTTGGTGTTTCACCAACAACCAACCTTTCACCGAATTATTGACCAGGTACTCAGGACGCAATTTGTCTTTAAAATACTGCGGAAAACTCTCTACAGCCAGCCTCTGAATTACCGGACTTTCCGGACCGAGGAACCATTCAAGCCCAATTCCGAGTACCTCATCCGTCGGATAAACACCAACGTTGAAACCGGAATTGTAATAAACAATATCTGGTGTCTCCTCTTTAGGGAAATGGTAGCGATGGTAGCGAAAAGCTTGTTCAAAAGCATCATTGTATGAAGTCATTTCCGGAAAAATCTTATCGATCTGGGTCTGGGTTTCCTGCCAGTTTGGATCGGTGACAAATTGCTCCAGGTGGACATGCAACATCGGCGCATCCGGATTTCCGATTGCGATGATATCCCGAACG
>CAZJLZ010000255.1:0-2731 GCA_964546775.1 uncultured Cryomorphaceae bacterium
GGCAGCCAATGCTACCTTCTTCTACGACTGGAGCGACGATGAAAGTTTAGTGCCCCTTTGTGCCCTCAGTTCGAATCTGGATCGGTACGTGTCCGCTTATAAGCAGATAGGAGAAGGAATGGTGGTCTATGCTGGGTTTGACTTTTATGCAGTGACCGATCAAAACGCTCAGATAATTGGCAATGCTATGCAGTTTCTTGCAGAAGGTCTGGCTCCTGAATGGTTAGAAAGTATTTCCCCCGATTCTACAACCATCATATCTCCCGGAGATTCATTGGTGGTAACAGTTCAATTCAATTCAGAAGACTTGGCGGCCGGTAACTATTATTACGACGGTACAATTCTCACCAATGATCCGACCAATGATTCTCTCAATTATGTTTTTCACCTGGAAGTGACTGGCAGTGCCCAACTTTCGGTAAGTACGGATGAATTAGCCTTCGGTGAAATCTTGACCGGATTGACCGTGTCGGACTATGTAGTTGTGTACAATTCTGGTTGTGATGCATTATCTCTGGATTTCAATGTGTCTTCGGATCAATTTGTTATCGAACCCCAAATCACAGACATCCCGCCTTTTTCACAGGATACGCTCTGGGTAACTTTTCAACCCACCGAAGTCGGTGAATTGTCTGGTATTATTGAGGTGATGACCAATGGTGGTGATACGCTGATAAGTTTAACAGGGGAAGGTCTGGCCGCTGGTGAAATGGTACTGAACCCTGAAGAAATGTCACTTGACGTTGCGGCCTGCACCGACTCTGTCCTTGTATCGTTTGACATCATCAATCAAGGCGAAGGTATGCTAACGTATACCATTGCCGAGAACAGCGATATGGCAATTACTGAAGTTCTGGCCGAACTCAATGAAAACTACAATCTGGTGACCGACCTCGTTCCATCCATTCATTTATTCTCAGGAGGTGAAACGGGTACCTCAATCAACGATGGAGGGGGAGATATGTACGATAATGGCAACTATCTGAACACCAATCTTCAGTCTTCCATTCCATACACAACCTCTGTGGTATCAGACAATGATTATTTCGGTTCCGAAACGCAATATTTTACAGCTAAGTATCCAGGCTTATTTGTAATGACAGCAGATCTCAATGACCTCGATTATTTTTCTGTAACCGGAAACCTGGGGGCCGATGGTTCAGGTAACATTAATGGACTTGAGCTCACCTATAGCCCGGTTTCCGGGACAAACTATCGGGGATTTATCACCAGGGTTTTTAATTCCGGAGATCCCTCAATCAATCACCTGATCATATCCAAAGACGTTGCCGGGATGGGTCACACATACCTGACATCCACCTCAAACGAAAACCATGTCGTTGAGGGGCTGAATGAATCTGACAGGCTGTATTATTTACTTTTTGCGACGAGTAATTCCGGAATGGTTAGCGACGCGGAAATGCAGCAAATATTTGAACAATTCACTGATATTGTGGTTGGTCCGGTTGTTTCAGAAGGCGCTAATGGCGATGTGCTTCCTGGTGATACGACGACAATAGAGATGTATGTCAATATATCAGGATTAGAAGAAGGATCACATGAGTTTCCAATTGTTGTCTTGTCCAATGATCCGGCTGCACCGTCGCAAACGGTTATGATAACAATCAATGTTGCTGGAAATTCCTGCGGAGCATTTGAAATGGAAACTGAAGAGAGTTGTAGCGGTATTGTTTATTTCACAGATCAATCGTTCAACAACCCAACTTCGTGGAATTGGGACTTTGGTGATGGTACAAGTTCTACTGAGCAAAACCCTGTTCATGTTTTTGAGAGCAATGGCGAATATACGGTGACCCTGGAAGTGTGTAACTCAGTAGATTGCGATATAATAACGCAATCTGTTTTTATTGAAAATACCGGCGGACCGATGGTTGCTGAATGTGCGCCGTTTACGGATAATTTCAACAGTGCAAACTACCATATCTCTGAGGTCACATTTAATGAATCAACCAATTTATCTGAAGGTTCGGATTCCGGATATGAGGACTTCACTTGCAATCCTCCCATATTTGTTACACTTGGCGCAACTTACACGCTGAATGTGACATTGACCACCAATGACGATTTTGACGTTAAAGCTTGGATTGATTTCAATAATGACGGATCTTTTGAACCGGCAGAATTGGTATTCACTTCCAATAATGTGTATGCGGAAACTTCTGGTGACGTATTCATATCCGAGAGTGCCGACGTTGACCAACCGCTGAGAATGCGTGTACTTGCCGACCCGTTTTACACAGATCCATGTAACGAACTCTATCGCGGAGAAGGCGAAGATTACACTGTATTTATTACACCAGTGAATGCACCGCCCGTTGCAGGCTTTAGCTGGCAGGCGTTGGATGAATGTTTGGGAGCCTTCCAGTTTACGGATGTTTCGGGCAACCTGCCCAACGCCTGGAGTTGGGATTTTGGTGATGGAACATCGTCTACACCTCAGAATCCATATCACATCTATGAGAGTGGCGGAGAATATACTGTGGAGCTCACTGCATTTAATGACTTTGGCAGCGATACTCACGTAATGTTTGTAAATGTTCCTTTACAGGGTTTAGGAAGTATCGAGTTGCTCAACACGCCGGTGGCAGGCGCCCCCATAAACTTTGAGGTCCCTTCTGATGGTGTAACCACCTGGGAGTGGGACTTTGGAGATGGCAATTCAGCGATTACTGACGTACCCTATACCAGTCATACTTACACCGAATTGGGC
>CAZJLZ010000256.1:0-5167 GCA_964546775.1 uncultured Cryomorphaceae bacterium
GGTGATCTTGTTTGTTTAACTACAGCCAGCACCTTAGTAGAAATAACCACCTCTGTGGGAATTGAGCAGCTTGTTGATGGAACAGAGATCAATATATTTCCAAATCCAACGAGAGGAGACCTTACGGTCGTTTTTCCAGCGGAATTGCAGATTGAAGCGCTCAGTGTCTTCGATGCAATTGGTCAGCAAATACAATTTGAAATGTTTAACCAGGGTTCCGGTAAAGCAAGAATCAGTTTGCGCGGGCATTCTGCAGGGGTTTATTATCTCAAGGTTTTGATGAATAACGGGCTGCAGTCACATCATAGAGTTATCGTTGAATAGTCTCTACGATTAGGAATATATGTTTGTAATTGCAAATTGCCTTTATCATTTCTTTAAAAATTAAATCCATTTTTACCTTCAATGAAATAAATAATGGGTACCGGATGGATAAACAATGGTTTTCCATTGAAATTCTCTATAAATCCCGTTGTCTTTCATACTGAATGAAACCATCAAGTTCGGTATCGCGCTCATAACACACTTCTCAAAAAAAAATAGCACACCCCTTTTCCCTCCACCCTACGGACGCCGCTTACGCATCGGTGGGGAAGTGTAAACCGCCCAGATGGGCACGACCGGAAGCGGCGAACTTTAAAACGATTTCGCTTTTGAAAGTAAAGTAAACTTGATCTGTGGAGGAGTTGTTTGAACTGGAGGCTTTGGATTTGTAGCGGTGTTGACACACCCTCAGACCCTCTCATCCAGACGAATGCCGCAGGCGTCAGAGGGGAATTGCCAGCCGCTGCGAGCGGCGATTGCGGAAAGCGATGGGTGTATCGACTAAACCGCAATACCTCACTAAATGTTAGATTTGCTCTTGAATTGATTCACCAATAAAACAACTGCCATGAAGCCCAATTGGACCACCGTAAAAGACTATGAAGACATTACCTACAAAAAAAGCAATGGCGTGGCCAGGATCGCATTTAATCGGCCCGAAGTGCGCAATGCATTCCGGCCGAAAACGCTTTTCGAACTGGAAGAAGCGCTGAAAGATGCGAGGGAGGATGTCAAAATTGGGGTGGTGTTGCTCACCGGTGAGGGTCCCGCAAAAGACGGTAAATACGCTTTTTGCTCGGGTGGTGATCAAAAAGTGCGCGGAGCTCGTGGCTACGAAGGTGAAGATGGTATTCAACGTCTCAATGTGCTCGATATACAGCGCCTGATCCGTGTGATGAGCAAAGTCGTGATCTGCGTCGTTCCTGGATGGGCAGTAGGTGGGGGACACAGTTTGCACGTGGTATGCGATCTCACCATCGCATCAAAAGAACACGCTATTTTTAAACAAACCGACGCCGATGTTGCCAGTTTTGACGGTGGCTACGGTTCTGCGTATCTGGCAAAACAAGTAGGCCAGAAGAGAGCCCGCGAAATCTTCTTTCTTGGAAGAAATTACTCCGCTCAGGAAGCTTTCGATATGGGAATGGTAAACGCGGTGGTGCCGCACAACGAACTTGAAGACACGGCGTATGAGTGGGCACAGGAAATCCTGAAGAAAAGTCCCACAGCCATTCGCATGATCAAATTTGCGTTCAACCTCACCGATGAAGGAATTGCTGGTCAACAGGTGTTTGCCGGTGAAGCAACGCGTTTGGCTTATATGACAGAAGAAGCCGAAGAGGGCCGAAAAGCATTCCTCGAAAAGCGCGACCCGGACTTTTCAAAATTTCCGTGGTTGTCGTTGTAGAAAGAAGACTTCTAGTGTCCCTTTGCGCCTTCTTTGCGAGCATTGCGGAAAGAAAAGTTAACCGCAGAGACCGCAATGGAGACGCAATGTTCGCAAGAATTTTTAATGAAATTGAAGAAAGAATGCGTGCCGAGCAGGTGTACATACAAAACACCCCTGACTTCCAGCCGTTCGCGACTCGGTAAGGTTCAGAACTACAGTTAAAATCAAAATTCAGCGATCGTCGCCTCCAGTGCTTTAACCCTGGCGTCCTTTCCCCGCCCACGGTAGTAATCCATCAAGGCAGTTTTGGCTGCACGGGTAGTTTCGTCTTCCGTCCCCAAAATATCCCGGTAGGCTTTATAACTGTCCAGCAGCATGGTCTCTGCCTCTTCGTTCTGGCCGGCTTCCAGGAGAAAGCCTCCAAGGATTTGCTTTACTTCGGCAATGTCGACAGTTGCGTCGGGCATAGTTTTTTCGTACATGTCGAGGCACTTGCGTTTGTATTCAATCGCTTTATCCAGGCGGCCCATGGTGTGGTATCTTTCGGCTTCATCCCAATATTGCCAGGCCAACATTGGGTTGGGTCCGTCGTAAAATGCCTCGTACATGCGGGTAGACTGAAACCGATAAGTGTGGGCATTGGTATAGTCACCCATAGCCAGATATACATCGCCGATAACGCCTAATCCACGGGCGGTACCGATGTGATTTTCTCCAAACAATTCTCGGGCTATCGAATAACAAAATTTTGAGTGCTCAAGAGCTGGGGTGAGTTTACCCGCTTCAATGTAAATCTTGGCAAGGTTACAATGCGCAAATTGAGACCGGGCATTAGGTCGGCCGTTATATACCTGTTCAGCAATTTCCAGTGCTTTTATCGAGTAGTATTCAGCCGAGTCGTACTGGTTAGTGAAATAGTGGTTATGCGCCAGATTATTGTACATAGCAGCCACATTTTGGTTGAATTCTCCTCTGGCCCTGATTAGTTCGTTCAACGCTTTTCTGATGAACTGCATATAGTTCTCGTTGTCATCCATTCCGTTATAGGAGCTGGCAATGTCGTTATACACACTGGCCAGTGCGATGCTTTGTTTTTCAGTGCGGTCGGACCAGCTCTCCGCTATAGTCGCTACTCCCAAAAGAGTTTCTAAACCTTCCTGATACTGGCCCATTTGGTTTTCTCCGCGGCCAACATAATTGACACTTCTAATGTATTCTACGCTTCGTTTTCCGAATTCCTTTTCAAATATTTTTGATGCATGATTGCTTAGGAAAACGGAGCGATCAGTATTGGATGTAATAGCAAAGAGCTCCCCGAGTAGCAGTTCTGTTTTGGCGATTTCAATGTGATCGTTACCATATAATTCCGTGAAAATGCGAAGCGATTCCTCCAGGTTTTTTTCAGCTTCGTCAAAGAAATTCTGCTTGCAGTAAAGATCTCCAATCACGCGATACATTTCGGCTTGCAAAGCTGGCTGATTGGCGAGTTGTGCCAGTTTCTCGGAACCTTGTGCGAGCATGTTTTCTGATGTTATCACATCGCCGGCTGATTTGTTGGGATCCGAATAATCGAAAAGGTCGGTGACGAAATTAGTGATTTCGTGCGCCTTGGCGGCTTCATGTTGGGCATGATCGCGCTCTTTTTTAGCAATTCTGGCCTGCCATAGCGTGGCGGAAATACCGGCTATCAAAATCACGATCAGGACAATCCCCAGAGACACCAGCGAGCGATTCCGCCGCGCGTATTTTTTAAACCGATACCCGAGGCTATCGGGTTGGGCGATCACGGGGTAATCTTTTTGGTACCGCCCGATGTCTTCAGACAATTGATCGACGCTTTTGTAGCGCTCAGCCGGCTCTTCTTTCAGGGCTTTGAGGATGATGTTGTCCAGGTCGCCACGCACTTTTTTCTGCCAGGCTTTTTCGTCACCGGAAATATTCGAAATAATCCGGCTGCTGGGCTTGGGAGGAGGGTCATGGTGCTGTAACCGTTGGGTATGTGCCAGACTCGATTTGGTGCTGCCCGGATATGGTTTTTGACCGGTGACGAGCTCGTACAGGATCACCCCAAGCGAAAAAATATCCGAGGCAACGGTGAGCGGTTGCCCTTTGAGTTGCTCGGGACTGGCATAGGCCGGTGTGAGCGGAATGTAGCCCATCACCGTCAGGTCTTCTTCCGACTCGTCGTCCTCAAGGATTTTGGCAATTCCGAAGTCGATAACTTTTACGATACCGTGATTGTTGACGAGGATATTGCCCGGCTTCAGATCGCGGTGCATGATAAAATTCTGGTGTGCATAAGCCACGGCGCTACACAGGTCCAGAAATATATCAATGCGTTTTTCGAGAGACAGCTTCAGGTCGGTAACGTAATCCAGAATCGGTTTGCCCTCCACAAACTCCATCACGATGTAAGGTGCGCCGGATTCCGAAATTCCGCCGTCGTAAATGCGGGTAATATGCGGGTGATTGAGGCGAGATAGGATTTTCCGTTCGCGGTCAAAACGTTTTTGGTAAATCTCACCGAGGTATCCGGTATTGATCAGCTTCAACGCCACTTGTTGATGAGCTTCCAGATCGGTGCGATCAGCGAGGTAAACGCGACCCATTCCACCGATACCAATCAGGAAATTGAGCTTGTACTTGCCGATTTTCTTTCCGATCAGGTCGGGCTCTTTGTATTCATTCGATTCTTTGATTTTGCTTATTGCCGGACTCTCGAATTCGTGGTTGGTGTCGTTTTCGTCCTTGATCAACGAATGTAGCATCCGCCCTACTTCGGGTTGGTCGGCCTCGAGTTTTTCAATAAACCCTGCCCGCTCTTCTTCCGGCAGCTCCAGAAGTTGGGCGTAATAAACTTTAACTGATGTCCACAATGCTTTATCCACAATTGAATTGTTCTGCCAGTGTTGTCATTATCATCCTTCGTTCCTCGCTCAATTCGGCGCAGTCCGGTTTCGCTGATAACTTCGGTTTCATGGGTTGGTTACTTTTTAAGTATCGTATTTTTCGAAAATTGTGAACAAAAAAAATCATGAATGAGAAAGCATAAATCTGAAGATGGTTCAGGTTTTTAAGCGAAAAAGTGCGGTGAAGAATTTTTGTTGATTTTTTCCCTTTATCCTCGATTCCGTTTCCCTCGGTGTCACCTGAAAGGGACGCCGAGGAAATGAGATTGAAGAAGGAAGGAAACCTAATAAGTCCTCGGTGTCCTCTACGAGTGAAACCGAGGGAGAGAAAACCTGCAAGGGACGCGAAATGAGATTGAAGAAGGAAGGAAACCTATTAAGTCCTCGGTGTCCTCTTCGAGTGACACCGAGGGAGAGAAAACCTGCAATCGAATCCCTCAGTGTCACCTGCAAGGGACGCTGAGGAGATGAATTTTGTTGAAAATAAAAACCGATTCCCTGCCCCATTGCCGTCTGAAATGAGCATTTTTGAAGGGTGAACGCA
>CAZJLZ010000257.1:0-8481 GCA_964546775.1 uncultured Cryomorphaceae bacterium
TATTCCGTCATGTGCAGTACGAACCCATTTCCTATTCAGGAATTCTCGAAGCGAACGAGGAAAGTTTTGGAAAAGCGTTTATTCCCGACTATGATTTTAGCAAAGCAAAAACAATCGTCAGCGTTGCCGCTGATTTTCTGAATGGATGGTTGTTTTCGAATAACTATTCGGGTCAATACGCACGTAATCGTCGACCTGAAAACGGTTGGATGTCGAATCACTTCCAGTTCGAAGCATTGATGACGTTGACCGGTACCAACGCCGATGTTCGTCAACCCATCAAACCTTCACAGGAAGGTCTGATCGTGGCCAGCATTTACAATCAAATTGCCGCAAAAGCCGGAGCATCATCCGTGAGTGTCAGTACCAGCGAGGTTGACGCACTGTGTCAACGTGCAGCGGAGAAATTGTGGTCGGACCGTGGCGAGTCGTTGCTCGTTGCAGGTTCCAACAGCAAAAGCATTCAAATCCTTGTAAACCGCATCAATGATTTGCTCGGAAACTACGGTTCAACCATTAGCAACCGCAGCGAACTCAACATGAATAAGGCCAACGATCAAGACATTCAGGATCTGATGGCTGAGATGAATTCAGGTACAGTTGGAATGGTGATTATAGCGGGAGCCAATCCTGCCTACAATCTCTACAATGCAGAATCTTTCCGCGAGGCGTTGGGCAAAGTCACCAACAAAGTGGCCTGTGCTCAATACATGGACGAAACCGCGAGCTTGTGCAATCTGGTCTGTCCGGACAATCACTACCTCGAATCCTGGAACGATTACAGAATTAAAACCGACTTTGTGGCGGTTGCACAACCCACCATTACGCGATTGTACAATTCGCGCCAGTTTGCGGATTGCATGTTGAAATGGAGCGGGTCCGATGAAGATTATCACAGCTTTATTCAGTCCACATGGAACAGTATGCTTCCCGATGTCGCTGAGGGTCTCACCTTTACCGATGACTGGAACCGCGCGGTTCACGATGGAGGAATGAAACTTTCTGCACCATCACTGGATATTTCGGCTTTTAGCGCGGATGTTTCCCGAGCTGCAAGAAGTATATCCGAACTGTCTCAAATGGCCCAGGGAGAATACGAAATGGTGCTTTATACCTCCACCGCAATAGGAAATGGAAATCACGCAACCAATCCGTGGTTGCAGGAGCTGCCGGATCCAATCACCAAAATTACGTGGGACAATTATATTACCATGGCTCCGGCCGATCTTCGCGAAAAGGGATACAACGAATACCTCGGTGAAGAGAGTCCCGCTACGATGATTGTACTCAATGTCGGTGGAACCGAATTGAAAATGCCGGTTGTTCCAGTACCCGGTCAAAAACCCGGAACACTCGGAATGGCGCTTGGATACGGTCGCGGAGCAAAAGGTGAAAGAATTGGAAAAGCAGCATTCCAGGTGGGTGAATACGGTGGACACGTGACCGACGACAACGGAAATCTGATTCCTGTCGGAAAAAATGCATACCCATTTGTAACCGTGGTTGACGGAAATATCCTGTACAACAATTTCTCTGTTGGGATTTCCGGAACAAACGGCATCTACCCGATAGCCGCGTCACAGACGCACCACACGATTATGGATCGCAAGTCTGTACTTCGTGAAACAGATCTGACAACTTTCAATTCGTCTGATAAGGAAGTTTACAATCCATCTGCTGCATTGGCGTTCCACGGAGCTCCGAAGAAAGACGATGACCACAGCCATGCAGAGGGTGCAGACCACGAACACGACGATCACAAAGTTCATGTAAGTGACATTGACCTGTGGGAAGCTCATCCGGTAAATGATATCGGTCACCGCTGGGGAATGTCAATCGATCTGAACGCATGTATTGGTTGTGGAAGTTGTGTGGTTTCCTGCCACGTAGAGAACAACGTTCCGGTGGTTGGAAAAGATGAAGTACGCCGCGCCCGGGATATGTTCTGGTTGCGCATCGACCGCTACTTCAGTTCTGATATGACCAAAGTAAAAGGCGCGGCCGAAGGACTGGGTACTATTGAAACTTACCGCAAAATGGAGGTTCCGGAAGACAATCCGAAAGTCGTCCACATGCCGATGCTTTGTCAGCATTGCAACCACGCGCCGTGCGAAACGGTTTGTCCGGTTGTAGCGACTACCCACAGCAACGAGGGAATCAACCAGATGACCTACAACCGTTGCATCGGAACACGGTATTGCGCCAACAACTGTCCGTACAAAGTGCGTCGATTCAACTGGTTTAATTATCAGGGATACAAGAAATTTACAGAAGTGAATCCTGCACAGGATGCAACCATGCGTATGGTTCTGAATCCGGATGTGACGGTTCGTGCCCGTGGTGTAATGGAAAAATGCAGCATGTGTATTCAGCGCATCCAGGGAGGCAAACTCGAGGCCAAGAAAGCCGGTAAACCCGTACAGGACGGAGCCATTCAAACCGCTTGTGCCGAGGCTTGCCCTACTGACGCAATCACTTTTGGTGACATCAATGATAAGAGCTCTAAAGCGCGAAAAAACCACGACAGCAAAAGAGGTTATTACGCTCTCGAAGAAATCGGAACACGGCCCAACATTGCCTATATGTTAAAAGTTAGAAACGAAGTAGAATCATCAGAAGCATAAATCAGAGCCTACTATGCACAAAGAAGCAGCGATTCGGGAACCACTGATCTTAGGTCACAAAACCTACCACGATATTACCGTGGACGTCGTCGGTCCCATCGAGAACAAAGCCCCGAGAATGTGGTACGTGCTGATCAGCATCGCAGGGTTAATCAGCCTGTGGGGATTGGGATGTATCGTTTACCTGATCGCTACCGGTATCGGGGTGTGGGGACTGAACAAAACTGTAGGATGGGCCTGGGACATTACCAACTTTGTATGGTGGGTAGGTATCGGTCACGCCGGAACACTGATATCTGCTGTACTGTTGCTTTTCCGTCAGAAATGGCGCATGGCCATCAACCGGTCGGCTGAGGCGATGACCATTTTTGCCGTAATGATGGCTGCCCTTTTTCCCGGAATTCACATGGGACGTATCTGGGTTGCTTATTGGGTGCTTCCGTTGCCCAACCAATTTGGATCACTTTGGGTGAATTTCAACTCACCGCTGCTCTGGGACGTGTTCGCAATTTCGACTTACTTTTCGGTTTCTCTCGTTTTCTGGTACATCGGATTGATTCCTGATTTTGCGACCATTCGTGACAGAATGATCAAACCACTACCAAAGAAGATATACGGAATACTGAGCTTTGGATGGTCGGGTAAAGCAAAACACTGGACGCGCTTTGAGGAGGTTTCACTGGTGCTGGCAGGTTTGGCCACGCCACTTGTGTTCTCGGTTCACTCGATTGTATCGATGGACTTTGCCACTTCGGTCATTCCGGGTTGGCACACCACCATCTTTCCTCCGTACTTCGTTTCCGGAGCGGTATTTTCCGGTTTCGCAATGGTATTGACCCTGGTGCTCGTAATGCGAAAAACGATGAAGCTGGAGAACTACGTTACGATCAAACACGTGGAATACATGAACATCGTCATCATCGTTACGGGGTCTATTGTTGGTGTGGCATACCTCACGGAGCTGTTCATTTCTTGGTATTCAGGTGTGGAATACGAATCTTATGCTTTCATCAACCGCTTCTCGGGACCGTATCTCGTCGCTTATTGGACGATGATGACCTGTAACGTAATCAGCCCGCAGCTTTTCTGGTTCAAGAAAATCAGGACAAATCTTACGGCTACTTTTATCCTGTCTATTGTCGTGAACATCGGTATGTGGTTCGAGCGCTTTGTAATTATCGTTACCTCATTGCACCGCGATTACGTTCCTTCAAGCTGGAGTATGTTTTATCCGACCTGGGTGGATATCGGAATTTTTATAGGTACCATCGGAATCTTCTTTACGCTGTTTTTGTGTTTTGCAAGATTCTTCCCGGTGTTGGCACTCAACGAATTGAAATCAATTTTAAAAGGTAGCGGAGAGAGTTATAAGAATGATCATTCGGCTCATTAATAAGTAGAAGATGGCAAACAAGATATTGCATGCAATGTACGATGATGACCACGTTCTCCTGGAGGCGGCGAAAGAGTTACGCACACTGGGGATCAAAGTCAAAACGGTGTATTCGCCTTTTCCGATTCACGGAATCGATCCCATTATCGGGATTAAAAGAACCCGAATGGGTATCGTTGCCTTTATGTTCGGATTGGGCGGATTGAGCCTTGCCTTGTTGGGATTGTGGTACTTCATGATTCAGGACTGGCCCATGAACATCGGTGGTAAACCGAGCTTCAGCTTGATTCAGAACATTCCTTCATTTATCCCTGTGACGTTTGAATTCACGGTGCTTTGTGCTGCACACGGTATGGCCATTACTTATCTGATCCGGAACGGCACATTGCCAGGAATGCCCGCTTCGAACCCAGATCCGCGTACCACAGACGATAAATTTGTAGTAGAAATTCATACCGCCGACAATCATGCTCACACAAGTGAGCAGTTGAAAGAAATACTGAAATTAAGTGGAATCATCGAAATCAGTGAACGAGAAATTGAAAGCTAAGAACCTTGCTATGAAGAGACTGAATCATAAATATTTTTCGGTGGCCGTTGTCCTCTTGGCGGTAACAATGCTTTCGGGTTGTACAAGCGATCGGAACAGTCCGGGTTACGAATACATGCCCGACATGTATCGCTCTCCGGCAGTAGAGGCATATGTTGATTACGGAATGGACCCGTTTCATTTTGGAGATTCAACGGTACTGGCTCAACGGAATACATCTTCTGCACGCATGCCCGTTCCCGGTACGATCGCTTTTAATCAGGATCCGGGCAAAGTAAAGTTCAATATGCCGTATCGTTTTCCGAAAACGGATGAAGGGTATGAATTGTCTGCATCAATGAAAACTCCTCTGAAAGAGACCGAAGAATTAATCGCGGAAGGACAATTGCTGTACAATACGTTTTGTGACCAATGCCACGGAGGAGCCGGCAAAGGTGATGGTCCGGTGGTAGAATTGGGCAACCACCCTCCTCCGGGAGCTTATGACGGTGCTCTGAAAGATCTTCCGGAAGGCAAAATGTTTCATACCATCACGTACGGAAAGGGTGTTATGGGACCGCACGCCGGATTGCTGAATCAGGAACAACGCTGGAAAGTAATCGCCTATATTAAAGTACTGCAAAGAGGTGGAGAACCCGGTGCTGAATCGGATGATACCGATAGTGGTAACGAAAACGGTGATACCGCTGAAAGTGAATTTCGAGAAGAATCACAATCTGATAATCAATAAATAAGCAAAATCTAGCCAACATGGAATTCAGTTTTTCCAATAAAGCCAAATCCTTCACATATGTCCTGATGGCCATCGGCTTGATCTCGCTCGTCGTCGGATTTATTGCCGACGGATCGGATCACCACAATCGATGGTGGTCTGCATTGTATGTCAACGGGTTGTTTTTCACGTTCATCACCTTTGGAGCCCTGTTCTTCAACATACTTCAGTACGCCACCGAATCGGGTTATTCGGTAATGGTAAAACGAATTTTTGAGGCCATTATCTCATACATGCCTGTCGGGGTCGCCGTTGTCTTTTTGGTGCACCTGGTAGGATCGTTTCATGGCCACCACATTTTTCACTGGATGGATCCCGAAGTGTACGATGAAGCAAGTCCGGCTTACGATTCTATTATTGCCAATAAAAAAGCCTATTTGAACATTCCATTCTTCTGGATTCGCAGCATCATCTATATCGGTACATTCATGTTCTTCGCAAATGCTTTTCGCAAAAGATCGTTGCGCGAAGACAAGGATCCGAGCCTGGCCATTCACAAAAAGAACTACGTGCGTTCCGGTTTGTTCCTCGTGTTTTTCGCTGTTTTTTCTTCTACCATTTCATGGGATTGGGTGATGTCGATCGACACACACTGGTTCAGCACGCTATATGGTTGGTATCTCTTTTCGGGCATGTGGTGCACAGCCATGATAGTTGGTTTGGTGATACTGCTCTATTTGAAAGCGAAAGGATATTTGCCTCAGGTCAACAACAGTCACATTCACGATATTGGTAAATGGGTGTTTGCCTTGAGTTTCCTCTGGAGTTACCTGTGGTTCTCACAGTTTATGTTGATCTGGTATTCGAATATTCCTGAAGAAGTAACCTATTTCATCACCCGGATCGAGTACTACAAAGTGCCGTTCTTTACCATGTTTTTTGTGAACTTTGTATTACCGATGGTACTGTTGATGTCGCGAGACGCCAAGCGAAATCCGAAATTCCTGATCACCATAGGAACGATTATTTTCCTGGGTCATTTTGTTGACGTTTGGTTGCTGGTGACTCCGGGCGTTATGGGTGGCGAAGCACATTTAAACTGGATGGATATCGGAATGTTCCTCGGATTTTTAGGGCTCTTTGTTTTTGTGGTTCTCAGAGCGCTGACAAAAGCTCCTTTGGTGCCGGTAAACCACCCGTATCTTCAGGAGAGTATACATCACAACATCTAAGTTAGAGCATTGATAACAAAGTAACGAAACAATACGATGGCAAAGTTTTTAACAGTTCTGATCGTTTTACTGGTCGTTGTGGCACTGGCACAAATTGCACGTGTCTACGAACTCTCATCAGAGCTCAGAAAGCGGAGAGAAGAAGACATTCCGGATGCAGACAATCGTTTCAATGCCAAAATGTGGTTGGTATTTATGTTTGGTCTTTATGTCTTTTTTATCTGGCTGATTTTGGCTTACAAAGATGACCTGGTTCTCTTCCAGTTGCCGGCCAGTCAGGAAGGTGTTGCCATTGACAACCTGTATCTGTTCAACTGGATCATAATACTAATTGTATTTTTTGTGGTGCAATCCGTCTTGTTTGTATTCGCATCCCGCTATTATCGTAAAAAAGGTGTCAAGGCGTATTTCTTTGCGCATGACAATCGGTTGGAGTTGGTTTGGACCGTCATTCCCTCTATCGTTCTGGCCATCATCATCATTTACGGACTGACCATTTGGAACAGAATTACCGACGATGCCTCCGAGGACGCTATTGTCATTGAATTGTATTCCCGGCAGTTTGACTGGACGGCGCGGTATCCCGGACCAGACGGCAAGCTTGGAGCAACCGATTACAGGTTGATTTCATCTACCAATCCCCTCGGTCTGGTTACACCCCGAACCATCGATGAAAAGATGATCGAACTTACAGCCCAGGTAGAAAAATTGCGCGGCACGCTGCAAACCGAAGTGCTTCCTGAAAATCAAATTGAAGCAATTGAAGACCAGATTGCCCGTATGTCGCGTCACCATGCTAACATTTATAAATTGTTGGAAGCACCATACGATACATTGCTCAATTTCGCCGACGATGACATTCTTGTTCGTGCAGAATTCATGATTCCCAAAGGCCGGGAAGTGAAATTTGTTTTTCGTTCTCAGGATGTAATTCACAGTGCATATATGCCACACTTCAGAGCACAGATGAATACCGTGCCCGGAATGACGACTACATTGAAATTCACTCCAACTGTAACTACAGATAGCATGCGACTGGTCATGGACAATGCACAATTCGACTACCTGTTGATGTGTAACAAGGTTTGCGGTGCAGCTCACTACAACATGCAAATGAATATTGTGGTGGACGAACAGGCTGCATACGACCAGTGGTTGACGGAGCAAGCTCCGTTCTATCAATTGGAACCAGATAACCAGAATGACGCAGGAGAAACCGGTGATGTGCAGGAAACGGCTGCGACTGCTGTAGGAGAGGAAGAAGAGAATATATCCGAAACACAAAATTAAGGATCATGCCAATAGGAGCTCAAACAGGATTAAAAGGAGACCACCACGAACACCATCACCACGAGGAGTCGTTCGTGAGCAAGTATGTGTTTAGCCAGGATCATAAAATGATCTCTAAGCAGTTCCTGATTACCGCTGTTTTTATGGCGATAGTGGGAATGATGCTGTCCGTATTCTTTCGGTTACAACTCGGGTGGCAGGGTGAAAGTTTTGGTATTCTCAACACTTTCCTCGGCGACAGATGGGCGCCGGATGGAGTGTTGAACGAAAATGCGTACCTCGCCCTGGTGACCATTCACGGTACCATCATGGTGTTCTTTGTACTGACAGGTGGGTTGAGCGGGACTTTTGCAAACCTGCTGATTCCCCTACAAATCGGTGCGCGCGATATGGCTTCCGGAATGTTGAATATGTTTTCATATTGGTTCTTTTTGGCTTCCAGCATTGTAATGATCGCCTCTTTGTTTGTTGAGACTGGCGCCGCTAGTGGAGGATGGACGGTTTACCCACCCTTGAGCGCATTGCCACAAGCCATACCGGGTTCAGGTTCAGGAATGACCTTATGGCTGATCAGTATGACCCTGTTTATTGCATCGTCGCTTTTGGGTGGTTTGAACTATATAGTAACCATTCTCAACCTACGGACAAAAGGGATGAAAATGACGCGCCTTCCACTGACG
>CAZJLZ010000258.1:0-3176 GCA_964546775.1 uncultured Cryomorphaceae bacterium
GGACGGACAATTTGCCAGGATCAGCGGCCGACTTCCGGATATCGGAAATATTGCGGTTTCCGAAAAGGACGAAAAGCTGGAGCAGTTTTTCAGAAATGAAATCAACAGTGATCTTCTGGACTATAAACTCACCGGCACGCCAGTTCTCATAGACCTCAACAATCAGGCTTTGGCTGAAAACATGATCTACGGACTGTTGATTGCGTTTGGTGTTGTCGCGCTTATAATGGGGTTTTTGTTTCGCTCGCTGAAGATGGTGATCATCACGCTGATTCCCAATTTGTTTCCGCTGATAATGATTGCAGGTATAATGGGTTTCGTCGGGATACCGCTCAAAGTATCGACTTCGATTATTTTCACCATAGCCTTTGGAATTGCGGTAGACGACACGATTCATTTCATGAGCAAATTCAAGCTGCAGATCATGAAAGGTCAACCCTTGCTGTATGCACTTAAACGCACATTTCTCCTCACCGGAAAAGCCATAGTTGTTACCAGTATTATTCTTTGCGGAGGATTTATCCTATTGATCGGTTCAGAATTCCTCGGCACATTTTACATAGGAATTTTGATCAGTTGTACACTGCTTTTTGCCGTGTTGGCTGATTTGTTGCTGCTGCCGGCCCTACTGATTTTGTTTTATTCCACGGACCGAAAAAGTATTGGTGTTAAGGTTCAAAAATAAGTGCCAACCACAAAACGGGCGTAGGTTATAAACCTGTCGCTTTTGCTCAGGTTGTTTTCATCAGCAAAGTTCATTTGACCCAGCTGGATTTCGGCACCAACGATAACGTTGTTAATATTTACTCCAATCCACGGCCCGTGAAAAATAGCCCTATAATTGCTGTTGGTAACCACCCCACCGGTATTGAATCCGAAAGTAGGCATCACCTGATACATCATGATCCAGTTTGCTTTTTCTGAAATTTTTGCCCGAAATCCAGGTCCAAATTTCAGCGGTTGTATTTCAATGAATGACAATTTCAATTCTGGATCAATGGATAGGTTCAAATTTATCCCCATCCACGCGACATTAAGCAGAAAATTCACATCATTGGAAGATTGAAAAATATAGCAGTTGCCGAATTCAAAATGCAACCCTGCACCCGACAATTCAGTGGAAAGGGGAATATGCAATCCTCCCATCACAAACTGTGTTTGTTCCACTTTTGTACCACTTGCATCAACGTCTAATTGCTGAGCGAACGTAAATGAAACGCAGAAAAACAATAGAAACAGAAGAAAAAAGTTTCGCACGGTTAGTTCATTGATCGATGCGAAATTAGTAATTCAAATTGTTGCGAATGAAAATAAAAAACGCTTGGAGTTTACGTACAAATAAAATATCTTTGTCGTAAAGCATAAAAACTATGGACGCAAAGATCACATTATCATTCGATCAGGCAGTAATTAAAAAGGCTAAAGAATACGCCGGGCAGCACAACATCAGTCTATCCAGGCTTACCGAATTTCTGTTGCGTCAAATCACCAGTGGCGAGTACAAAAATCTCGAAGAGTTACCAATTTCAGATTGGGTAGCGCAGGTTGCAGAAGGTGATGTGCAATACCGCACCAAAGCCCGTAGTCGCAAATCCATGAAAGACGAGTTCTACAAGTCGCGAAAATGAAAATCTTTCTCGATGCGAATGTTCTTGTGGCGGTGCTGAACAAGGAATACCCTCTTTTTAGTCATGCTGCGCGCGTTCTAAGCCTTTCTGACCGTAAGGAATTCGAGGTGTTTACCTCTCCGATTTGTCTTGCGATTGCATTTTATTTCGCAGAGAAAAAATCAGGAACAAATCTCGCCAGAGAAAAAATAGTTTTTCTATCGGAACATATCCGGATCGCTGGTGTTGATGAAAAAGCTGTTCGCAATACCTGTAAGAATAAATCCATTCACGATTTTGAAGATGGGTTACAGTATTATGCAGCAGAATCAGTGGGCTGCGAAGCGATCATTACTGAAAATCCTGAAGATTTCTACTTTGGAAAAATTAAACTCTTTCGATCAGAGGAATTCCTTGCTCAGGTGGGATCACAAACCAAATAATTTTTTTCAGGATTCATTGCAAACCAACCTTAATCCAACCTAATTTCGCACTTTCAAATCTGAACCATGGAAATTTTTCTGACCTCTGAAGCATGGATAGCCCTTCTCACCCTGAGTCTGCTCGAGGTGGTGTTGGGAATCGACAATATCATTTTCATCTCCCTATTGACCAACAAATTACCTGAAACAGTCAGAAAAACTGCCCGAACGGCAGGTATTGCACTTGCACTGATTTTCCGCGTTGTGATGCTTCTCGGAATTACCTGGATCATTGGATTCACCAAACCGATTTTTACCGTCTTTGATTTTACAGCCACCGGAAGAGATCTCATTCTACTTCTTGGAGGGCTCTTCCTCATTGCCAAAAGCACTAGTGAAATCCACCACAAAGTAAATGAAGGTGGGCGCGAAGAAGACAAAGCGAAGCTGGGGAAAGCGGCTAAAAAAAGTTTCGTATCCATCATCATCCAAATCGGCTTGTTGGACATTGTATTCTCTTTCGACTCAATTCTGACAGCCATCGGTATGACGGATCACATCATCATCATGATTCTCGCGGTGGTTATTTCATTGATCGTAATGCTCATTTTCGCAGGAAAAATTTCTGCGTTTATAGAGCGATATCCAACGCTGCAAATTCTTGCGCTCGCATTTTTGATCCTGATCGGATTTGTACTCATCGCCGACGGATTGCACCAACACATCAGCAAAGGATACATCTATGTTGCGGTGGCCTTCTCGCTCGCTGTTGAAGCTGTCAATATAAAAGTCCGCGACAAACGCGAGAAAAAATTTGTCGGCGAAAAAATCGAATAGCTTTTCAGGGGTCGATTCTGTGAATAACCTGAGGATAAATTAGCCATACTTCCCGCTGCTCCGGCACGTTGTAAAAGTACCTTTGGAATATAATCCTTTCTGATATGTACAAAATGAACTCCACCTCGGTGCTGTGGCTTGCCTTCACCTTCCTCTTCATTTCCTGCTCATCCGATAAAGAAAAAATTGCCGTTGACCCGGCTTTCGGAGCTTACATCAGCGGGTTTACCTCCGGTTCCATTTCCGGTGATGAGCCCATTCGTGTGATGCTCGCCAAACCTTATTCTGGCGACCTCAACTTATCGACTCC
>CAZJLZ010000259.1:0-2547 GCA_964546775.1 uncultured Cryomorphaceae bacterium
GCAATGGAATGATCTTGCGCAGAAGCGGTGAAGGAAAATGTTGAACAGATCAGGAAAGCAAAGAATAACCGGTAATGAGTCTTCCCTTCGAATTCAGAAAAAGTTTTCATAAGACATTGGTATTGGTTCAATTGATTAAAGGTAGGATTTTATTTTTTATTCACCTTCGAGCCATTCTACAACCTATTTTAAAAATGTTTTCGGCCTCCATTAACGGAACTTTTCTGTCGTTGATGAATGTCCAAAAAAGTTTACCTTCGCAACCTGAAATTCGGGGTGTAGCTCAGTTGGTAGAGTGCACGTCTGGGGGGCGTGAGGCCGCAGGTTCAAGTCCTGTCACCCCGACTACAAACGGCAAAGGCTCAGCAGAAATGTTGGGCCTTTATCTTTTCATTACTCCTCCGCTAACAACTCTTTCATCCGTACAAACGAATTGTACGGCCCCTGAACGATGAACATTTTTACGAGCCAGTTGGGAACGTTACCGCCGGGATCGGCATAGAATTGATAGAGCACTTCGCATTTTTCATCGCCCAGGCTTTTCAGTCTCCATTTTCCGCCGGCCCGTGGAATGCGTTCAAAGTCGTCTTGCCTGGGATAGGCATCTGGCGCATTTTCAATCAAGTACTCAACCTCACTGCCAGACCGTTGCTTCTTCGTCATTTTCAAAACCACATCGCGATCGCTAAAAGGCCAAGGAGTTTCAGATGTATATCGACCGATAATTGTGTGCTCATCCAACCGTTCGATGATTTGAGATTTCTGGCAGTTGTCCTGCCATTTGCAATAATTCGCTGCGTCCTCGAGCAGATTTTGAATTTCGGCTATATCTTCCTCAACTATGGTAATAGCCTTGAATTCCCTGAGCTCTTCGTCATCCAGATCACGCGTATAAATCTCAACCCCGTTTTCGGATTTCGCAAGTTTCCAATCTGATTCCTGTGCCGTTAAAGCCTCTGACCACCCCATGGCTACAATAATCAGATATAAAGCAATGTGTTTCACCACGAAATAAAATTTACTCCTGAAGTTAACGAAAAAGCCCCGCAACTTGCAGGGCTTTTTCTCAAAAAAACAAACACTTCTTTACTGAACAACTATCTTTTTAGTGAGTGTTCCGTCATTTCCGCTGACTTTCAAATAATAAACGCCCGCGGGAAATTCACGGACATCAATTGAGGTGATAAACTCGTTGGATACAGTAATATTTTCAACGCTCCACACACTCTTACCCGATATTTCGAACAGTTCAAAAGTCCACTCCGCAGAACCTTGCGCAGAAAAAGCGAATTGAAACTTGTCCGAAGCAGGGTTCGGGAAAACCTGCAATGCCGATGACTCCAGTTCATCTTCAAAACCGGTGAAGAGAATCGAAACCGGGACTCGATCTGAAACACAAACGTCCATAGATTTCTGAATATTCCAGTCGTAGAAATAGTAGTAGTAATCGGGGCCGTAATATGAATCGTACAATTCGCCTACCGTACCTATCGCGTACGGATAATTCACGGTGGTTACATCATAATTTCGGAAAAGGTCATTTTGCGGGCAACGCAGCGTTAAACCTTCGCCTTCCGGAATTTCAAAATTGAGATCCAGAACGTGTTCCCCTTCGGTAAGATCGAATGATGCTGTGGCGAGGATATTGTCGTTTCCGTCTACCAGTTGAACATCCCGTACCCCAGCACCGGCGCCTTGTGGCACATACACAAGCACATCAAGCAGTGTGAACGGTTCCCAAACGTTGAAGTAGCTGTATGCTCCTGTCGAGGGTAAGCCGCCGCCTCCGCTATTGTCAGCTTTCCCTCCAATTTCCATTTCTCCGCCATAATGATAGCTTGCTTCAGCCCAGAATTGAGCCGATTCATCCAGAAAGGGTGTTTCAAATTCGTTTCCGGATCCGATGGGCTCGGTGGCATCTTCTGTCTCGTACCACAATACATTCTCTCCTGTAGCAGATATGGTCACCATTCCCGGCTCATCTAGTAACACATCTTCTACTTCGGGCGCCGGAGCGGGCAATACATTTACTGTGATGGAATCCGAAACAGTTTCGCTGCAGACACCCATCGCTTCAACATAATAAATTCCACTTTCGGTTGCTTCGATAACCTGTGTGGTTGCGCCGTTGCTCCATTCGAAGTCTGTTCCGTAGGATGCCGATATCGTAACACTGCCACCTTCGCAGAACTGCAATTCACCTTCTGCACTCAGCGTAATATTGTCCTCAGGCAATTCTTCTATAAAAACCTGTTCGGAAACTGAAATGCAACCATCTTCATCGGTTAAAGTTGCGCTGTAGACTCCCCCACTACTCACTTCTATGCTCTGGGTTTCGGCTCCGGTGTTCCAGAGATACTGGTCAAAGCCAGGTTCTGCCGTAAGGGTAACAGAAGAACCAGCGCAAATTTGTGAAATCCCACCCTCAACATCAATCGGGGTGGAAGCTAGAATACAGTTTGATTCTGGAATGTGGTTTACAGTATTAATCTCCGGATTGGATATTGTCGTCACAACACCCGAAGGCCATTTTACCACCACTGAATC
>CAZJLZ010000260.1:0-5198 GCA_964546775.1 uncultured Cryomorphaceae bacterium
ATAGGAGAGTCCAACCTCTTGAAGGGTTTTTAGTTTGCTGTAGATTTTTGGTATTTCAGAAAAGTAAGCCAATGCCTGTTCTACGGTCAGGTTCAGAACGTCTGAGATTGATTTCCCTTTGTAACGGACTTCCAGTGTTTCCCGATTGTACCTCTTGCCAGCACAGGTTTCGCATTCAACATATACGTCGGGTAAGAAATTCATTTCAATGGTTCGTACTCCCGCACCTTTACAGGTTTCACACCTTCCGCCTTTCGTGTTGAAAGAAAATCTGCCGGGTTTGTAACCACGGATTTTGGCTTCCGGTAGTAAAGTAAACAATGCCCGTATCTCATTGAACATTCCGGTATAAGTTGCCGGGTTCGATCTGGGAGTACGCCCAATCGGGGATTGATCAATTTCGATGACCTTATCGAGGTGCTGTAATCCACTGATTTTGTCATAAGGGAGAGCTTTTTTCACGCCTCTATAAAAATGCTGATTCAGAATTGGATAAAGCGTGCTGTTGATGAGCGAAGATTTGCCGCTCCCGGATACACCGGTAATGCAAATAAATTGTCCGAGCGGAAAAGTGGCTACCACATTTTTCAGGTTGTGACCGGATGCATTGAAAAGCTTTAGGGTTTTACCATTGCCAGGATTTCTTTTTGTGGGTACTTCGATTTGTTTTTTATCAAAGAGATATTCTGCCGTTAGAGAATTTACGGTATTAAATTGCTTCACTTCTCCGGCTGCCATTACTCTGCCGCCATGAATACCGGCCGCCGGCCCAATGTCAAGCAGATGATCGGCACTCATAATCATTTCTTTATCATGTTCTACTACAATAACGGAGTTTCCCGCATCGCGGAGTTTTTTCAGCGAATTGATCAATCGCGTATTGTCGCGTTGATGCAAACCGATACTCGGCTCGTCGAGAATGTACAATACGCCAACGAGTTTCGAACCGATTTGTGTAGCCAAACGAATACGTTGGGCTTCTCCGCCGGATAAGCTTTTGGAGCTTCTGTTGAGGGTAAGATATTCCAGTCCTACATCCAGAAGGAATTCGGTACGGTTGCGGATTTCCTTCAAAATTTCCTTTGCTATTGTATTTTGCCGTTCGTCGAGTCGCTGTTCAATTCCAGAAAAATATTGGGCAAATTCGCTCAGGTCTAATTGAGTCAGATCATAAATGTTGTGGTCGTCAATCTTAAAGTACAACGCTTCCTTCTTTAGTCTGCTACCATTGCATTCAGGACAGGTGATGTTGTTCATAAAACCTTGTGTCCAGCGTTGTATGGCTTTTGACGTGTTTTCCTCGGCCTGGCGGTTTACGAAATTGATAATGCCTTCGTAATTTGTTTTGTAATCGCTGAGACCTACTGAGCTTTTGATCGTTATTTGTTCATCGGTTCCGTAGAGTAATTGACCGAGTACCATATCGTCGAGTTCACCAACCGGTGTGTTGAGATCGTGTCCGTGTAGTTCGAGCAGCGTTTCAACGTGCTTAAAAATCCAGTTGTTTTTAAAAGTACCGAGGGGTGCAATTCCTCCTTTTTTAACGCTTAGTTTTTTTTCGGGAACAACTTTTTCAATGTCTATTTCAGAAATTTCTCCCAGCCCATTGCATTTGCTGCATGCCCCGTACGGGGAGTTAAAGGAGAACAGATTGGGTTCGGGTTCGTTGTACGAAATCCCGGAGGTAGGGCACATCAGATGTTTACTGAAATAGCGTACTTTTTCAGTTTCATGATCCATCACCATAAAAGTACCTTTACCATGACGGAGGGCGGTTTTACAGGATTCCTGTAATCTGGCGAATTGCTCGGTGTTCGCAACTATCCGGTCTATTACTATTTCAATGTCATGGACTTTGTATCGATCGAGTTTGATGCCGGACTGGAGGTCGAGAATCTTACCATCGACACGGGCGCGGACAAAACCCTGACGGATGATTTGCTGGAATAGTTCCCGGTAGTGACCCTTTCTTCCTTTGACCACAGGAGAGAGCAACACAATTTTCCGGTCGCGGAAATCCTCCAGGATTAAATCGACTATTTGTTGTTCGGAATACCGGACCATTCTTTCACCGGTTTTGTATGAATAGGCGTGGGCAGCCCGTGAATACAACAGACGCAAAAAGTCATAAATTTCGGTGATGGTTCCGATGGTAGAGCGCGGATTTTTGCTGATGGTTTTTTGCTCGATCGAAATCACCGGACTGAGTCCGGAAATTTTATCTACATCCGGACGCTCGAGATTTCCTAAAAATTGCCGGGCATATGCCGAGAAAGTTTCAATATATCTGCGTTGACCTTCGGCATAAATAGTGTCAAATGCAAGCGAAGACTTTCCACTTCCGCTCAAACCGGTAATTACTACCAGTTTATTTCTTGGAATAGTAACATCGATGTTTTTGAGATTATGAACGCGAGCCCCCCGAACTTCAATGTTTTGATTTTTGCTCATGAAAGAAAAACTGGTATTAACGGGATAAGGAATCGTACCTAAGAGAATCCGGTAAATCGAGGGGTTCTTCTATCGGCAACATTCCTGTTTCCACTCCATTTAACGGAAGGCTGATGACGTATTTCCTGCCTTCGATATTTTTCAGATAGGTGTCACGAAGCCACGGATTGAAAATTTTGAGAATTTTATAATTCACATCGTGTGCGAATGCAAATTCTGCGAAATCCAGTATGCTGCTATCTACCACCACTTTATACGTTTCGATTGGCGGGTATAAATCCTGTTCACGGAAATGAAAACCGTATTTGCGTGGGTCGGATAGAATTTCTTTAACGGCCAGAATGCGGAAAAGATAACGTCCGGTTTCTTCTACCAGTAGCATATCGTAATAATTGGTAGCTCTCTGTCGCTCTATTTGTTTGTTCAGCCCGTTCATTCCAAGATTGTATGAAGCGGCGGCCATGGTCCAGCTACCATATAGTTTGTACGCATCTTTCAAGTATCTGCAGGCAGCTTCGGTAGATTTTTCGAGGTGATATCGTTCGTCAATTTCGTCTTCAACTTCAAGGCCGTATTCAATGCCGGTTTCCTTCATAAACTGCCAGAAGCCGGTTGCTCCGGCTGGAGAAACAACATTCTGGAGTCCGCTTTCCACCAAACTTAGATATTTGAAATCATCGGGTACGCCATTCTTCTCAAGAATCGGTTCGATAATCGGGAAATATCGATTGGCGCGTTTGTGAAGCAACAGAGACTGAGATTGCCAGTAGGTATTGATCAGGAGTTCGCGGTCCAGTTTTTCCCGTACATCCAAAAGATTCATTGGAACGGGTTCACCCGCAAAATCGAGTTTTTCGGGCAAGGTTAAGGCATAAATTTTATAATTGGTGTTGAAGTGCTTTTGAAACTGGCTGTCTGCCAGAGGATCTTCTTTATCTGTAGAAAAAAGGAACAACTGTGAAGCAACAATGGCCAACAATAATGCAGTTGCACCAATAATAGTTTTAGAAAGGGTATTCATCATTTCTGGTTTAAGCAGCGTATTTTTTCTTGTTGATTTTCGCGAGATAAATCATAACTCCGAATACGAACAGGAAGTATGCCAGAATCATTGCGGCATGCCATAAAGTCCAGTTCTCGACAAATTTCAGAATAAATACTGCGATAACCATTGAAATTGCGGAAATACCTGCGAAACTGAGTGCTACCTGACTATCACTCAATCCCTGATAGGAAAGGAGATGGGTAGTATGATCACGCCCACCAACAAACGGTGATTGACCGCGTAGAAGACGATTCATAACCACCACAGTGGTATCCACTATGGGCAACATAAAAACCAGAATAACGATAGAAATCTGTTGCGATTGCAACCCTTCCTGGTGGATGCTATCCACATTCCAGCAATATTTGATACCAATATAGGCGAGAAACAATCCCAGGAACTGGCTGCCTGTGTCACCCATAAACATTTTCGATGGATACCAGTTGAAGAACAAAAATCCTACTAGTGCTGCCATTACTCCCGTAATGATTATGACGTCAACAGAGCCCAACTGACCGGTGATATAAATGGTAATCAGAGCGGTTAATAGAATGAATGCAGCAACTACTGTTGTAATTGCATCCATATTGTCCAGCATGTTGATGGAATTCATGATGCCTATGACCCAAATAACAGTGAGGAGATAGTTGAGTTCAGATATATCAAAAATGTTGATGGAAGTTCCGGTTACGATGAGAACTACGCTACAAATTACCTGAACAGAGAATTTTAGCAAAGGACGGGTATTGTACGCGTCGTCGGCCAATCCCATTAAGAATGACATAAGGGTCGCAACGAGTAATCCAAGAAGACCCTGGTTTTTGAAGACTTCATCCGGTTCGAAGAAAATGGAGTAACAAGCCAATGAAAGTAAAAAAACGATGAAAAAAGTTATTCCTCCAATGGCTGGTTTGGTCTCAGCACTCCAGCGGATAATCTCCGCACCTTTTTGATTTTTTGTACCCAGGGTTTTGACATATCGGAGAAAAATTGAATTGATCAGAAACGAAAAAAACATCGCCCCGATAAAGAACATAGAATAAATAAGGAAGAGATACTTTGGATTTTCCATGTCTAAAAAGGGCTTCTAAAGTCGCGGAAAAGTTGGCCTTTCATATCTTTTTCAGAAACAACCGGTGTATTAACACCCCATTCTATTTTTAGGTCAGGATCGTTCCAGAAAATGTTTCCTTCGGCTTCCGGATGATAATAATTCGTGCATTTGTAGCTGAAGATGGTATGGTCTTCCAGCGTTAAAAAACCATGGGCAAAACCTTCGGGAATAAACAATTGCATCTGGTTTCTGGCCGATAGTTCGATGCAGAAATGCTTGCCAAATTGCTCAGAATCAGTGCGTATATCCAAAACCACATCCAATACAGCTCCGGTTACAACCCGAACTAGTTTAGCCTGGGCAAAGGGTGGATTCTGAAAATGCATGCCGCGCAATACGTTTTTCTGAGAGAGCGACTGGTTATCCTGAACAAACCAAATTTTGGCTCCGGTTAGATCGTGGAATTTGTTTTGGTTAAACGATTCAAAAAAGTATCCTCGATCATCGCCAAAAATTTCGGGTTTCAGTACAAAAAGTCCTTCAAATCCTGTTTCTATTTTTTCCAAAATTCAAACCAACGTTTGCGATTAGTACTGTTGACATCTTCGTAATAACCGTATTCATGACCATAGCCATAACCGTATCCAT
>CAZJLZ010000261.1:0-2563 GCA_964546775.1 uncultured Cryomorphaceae bacterium
CCTGGTAAAAAACAGCCGCATCAAGAAATCCGCGGAACTGTCCGATTTCAAATCCCTGCTTCACTCCGAATTCGGCATTGTAGCTGCGTTCGGCCCTTAAATCGGGGTTGGGGAATATGTTTTGACCACCCACAGCAGTTATAATAAATCGCTCACCGGGTGTTGGAAACCGGATTCCCTGGCCGATCGATGCCCGTACAAATGTACCATCCAGCAATTCCAGGTTAGCTCCTGCCCTGAAAATAGGTGCCTCCATCATATCCTGATTGACTTTGTACCATTCATAACGTACACCACCTGAAAGTGTCAGTCGTTCAAAAAAGCGTTTGTCAATTTGCATAAAAAGGGCGGAGTTATGAGCGCTGTTGTTTCCGTCTCCAGCTTCATTGGCGATGTACAATTCAGATTGGGCAGAAGTATAGCTGGTCATGGCACCAAGGGTGATGTTCAGCCCTTCAATTCCATAATAATCAAAATCCTGGCTAGCCAAATATTCCGCAAAATAGGTTCTGGACCAATTCGATTGATTGTTCGTATTGTTATTATCCAGGTGATAATAGCGCGTCTTTAACTTATGGCTTTGTCCGTTTTTGCGAATGTATTCCACATATGGATCCACGTTAAATGCAAGTTGCTTGGTGGTAGTGATTGCCCCCGTTCGTGGCCGGTACAAACCTTCTTTGGTGTTGAGCCACAACAAAGCAAAACTCGAAAGGGAATACATCGCATTGGAATTGATTCCGACGCTCAATCCTTCCGTTTTTTTGAAGCGGTATCGGAGATTCAAATTTCCCCGAACCCTGTTTTCAGACATCTGCGATGGTTTGCGCAACAACGTGTCCGTACCTTCAACTCCTTCAAATATGAGTGGTTGGCCGTCTTCATCAAGATAAGTGTTATCCACTGGAATTTCCGGACCGGTAAAACCCATGTCGCTAAATAGATTGGCTCCAAAGACCACATCCAGTTGCTTAACCTTTCGGGAGTGAAAAAAGTTCATCCCTGCCTGCATCGGATTGTTGATAACCCGCTGAACCGGATGGTATACCCCGAGTTCATGTTGATAATTTTCGTTTCGCCAGTACAAAGCAGTATCAGTTTTCGGGGCACTGAAAACACCGGTAAAAACACTGATTTTGGTTTTCGGTTCATCTCTTGGATAGGCTGTGCGCAAATTGATCACTCCACTCAGTGCTGCCGATCCGTATAAAACACTAGAAGCTCCTTTTATAACTTCTACCTGCTCTACATTTTCTGTCGGCAAATACCCCCAACTTGGCCGGCCAATATCTCCGGAAAGAATGGGAATATCATCCAGCAAGACCTGAACCCGGCTTCCGGCTCCAAAACTATACCCACTTCCTCCGCGAATTTGAGGTTCGCCATCTACTATTATCACTCCCGGGGTTTGATCAAGTACCTGAGCAATAGATGTATTGTTTCGGTTTTCAATCAAATAAGGTTTAATAACTTCCATGGAAACTGTGAGATCTTCGAGGCGTTGTTCATAACGACCCGCACTAATAACAACCATTTCAAGTTGACTTGCCGCTGGATGCATTTCAATGTCCTTCACCAAAACATCTCCCGAGCTCAAAACGATGTTAATTAACACGGGTTCGTAACCGATGTATTTATAGGATATAATGTATCGGCCGGGGTTTAGCTTTAGTGAATAGTCTCCATTTATATCGGTGGCAACACCCGAATTGTCATCTGCCAGTACATTCACTCCTATCAGAGTTTCCCCATCTGCATCAGTGACATTTCCTTTTAATTCGCCTTGTTGTGCAACCGCCGCAAAACCAACCTGCAGCGCAATTAATAAAAGAAAAATTCTCATATTTGGAGGTCTAAATAAACATGGCTTTCGCCGCAGGTTAACCGGACAAATATAGCAGGAATTGGATATTAATGAAGTAGTGTGGAAGATTGCGTTGAGCATGGTTGACGGTATGGGGCCTGTTACTGTAAACCGACTTATAGGAGCACTGGGTAGCGCCGAAAATGTATTCAATGCCTCGGTTTCAGAACTGCACGAAATCAATGGGGTGCATTCTGCTGTAATCAAACAGATTGCCAGGCGCAACACGCTTAAATCCGCAGAAAAGGAGAGCCAGTTTGCGGATCAGAATCAGATCAAAGTGTTGCTGGTGAGTGACCCCGATTACCCATACCGGCTAAAGCAATGCGCCGATGCTCCCGCCATTTTATATATCAAAGGAAATTTTGGATGGAATTATCCACGCATATTGAGCGTGGTAGGAACCAGGAATGCTACTGCAGAGGGTAAAGAAATCTGCCGGAATTTAATCGAAGAGATCAGCCGTGAAGACATCCTGATTGTAAGCGGAATGGCATACGGTATCGACATTTGTGCCCACCGTGCAGCTCTGCACAATCAATTGCCAACAGCAGCCGTGTTTGCCCACGGACTGGATCTGATCTACCCTTCTGCTCATCGAAAAACTGCCGAACAAATGTTGGAAAACGGAGGTTGGGTTTCCGAATTCAGAAGTCAAACACCCATGGACAAAAACTATTTTCCCCGGCGCAACCGGAT
>CAZJLZ010000262.1:0-3680 GCA_964546775.1 uncultured Cryomorphaceae bacterium
GTAGCGACCGTTCCGATGTTGTTGAGGTCTTCGAAATCGGGTTCTTCAATCTCTTGTTCTTTCTGAGCCACTACACCGATCAGCTTTTTCTTTCGGTAGGCTTCATTGATGAGGCGTATGGATTTGTCCCGTCCGACTGTGATGGGTATCACAACTCCTGGAAAAAGTACTGTGTTGCGAAGTGGGAGGATGGCCAGTTCTTCGGGGGTATGCAGATTCTGCATTTCTTCCTCCTCTTCGGAGGTCATCAGGGGAATGAACTCGGTTTCATTCTCTGAAGGGGCGTTGAGCCCGAGCATATCCTGGTCAAAAAAAAGTTCACTCATATTATAGGGTCTATTGCAGTCAAATTGTCAGTAATGCCTGATGATTTCTGGATTTTCAAGCAGGGCTTGGAGTTCTTCAATCCTCATGCCATTGTTCCGGGTGATTGTTTTACTTTCTGTATATGGCTGAGGCGTCAAATACTTCTTTCAGGATAACACCATCTTCGGGAGAAAGTTGAATGTTTCGTCGAATCATCACGTTCTCAGCGACGCTCAACGCTTTTTCGTAATTGTAGGTTTGAAATGGCTCATGGCCTCCCCAGGTAAAAGAAGGAATAAATTTGGGGGGAAATCCGGCTCCGATGATATTGGCAAAAACACCTACAGTGGTTCCGGTGTTGAACATCGTATTGATGCCGCATTTACTGTGATCGCCCATGATCAATCCTACAAATTGTTTTCCCGAATTTTGAAGGTGTTGGGTTTCGTAACTCCAGATTTTCACATCACCGTAATTGTTTTTCAAATTGGATGTATTCGTGTCTGCCCCAAGGTTGCACCATTCTCCAATGACCGAATTGCCCATAAATCCATCGTGGCCTTTGTTGGAATACCCTTGAATAACACAGTTGTTCAGTTCACCGCCCACCTTACTGTGTGGTCCGATGGTGGTGGGGCCATATATTTTGGCACCCATTTTTAAGGTTGCATTTTCACACAACGCCAATCCTCCGCGCACCAAACTGCCTTCCATCACTTCGCTGTCTGCCGCCAGATAAACCGGACCTGTCGTGGTATTGAAAATGGCTCCGTAGGCTTTGGCTCCTTCTTCTGCAAAAAACCGGTCACCGATGATGCGGTTGTCAGCAGTTAAATCGGCTGAGCGACGGTCTTTGCTAAGTATTTCAAAATCTTTTTCGAGCTCCGTTTCGTTTTTGACAAATATGTCAGTGCAATTGTACAATGCGTCAAACTGTCCTGTAAAGGATACCGTTTCCATATTGTCGGCCAATTGTCGAATAAGCTTCACATAATTATAGGGAGCAACCGATTACAGGTGCTCTCCTGCAATGTGGAGCGCGATGAGCTCTCCTTTTGAGGAAACCAGTTTTTGCTGTGTGTTCAGGTTGGAGATTGCGTCACACAATGCATCGTTGGGAAGTGCAGCGCCAGTGATCACCAAATTCATCTCTTTGATTACGGCAGGAAATTTCGGACGCAGATAGGGCATGGCCAGATAGCTGGAAACGGTGTCCAGTCTTTTGTTCCATTTTTCTGAAATGCGCAAAATTCCAATTCGAAGATCAGCCACCGGACGGGTATAGGTCAGCGGTTTCAGAGCAGTGTGCCGGTCGTCATCAAACAACAGTATATTCATCGAGGCAGAGGGTTTTCCGTAAAATTAACCGAAGTTTAAGAATCAAAAAGAAAATGCGGGTCAATAAAAAACCCCGGTTCATTTCTGAAACGGGGTTTGGTATAAGTTGACCGAATAAGCGGATTACTCAGCGCTGTCGTCGGATTCGTTTTTATCGTCTTGTTTTTTGTCCCATTTCGCGTAGCGCTTTTTGAATTTGTCTACACGCCCTGCTGTATCCACCAACTGCATTTTACCAGTGTAATAAGGGTGAGAAGTGTGGGAAATCTCCAGTTTGATCAACGGATATTCGTTTCCATCTTCCCAGGTTACTGTTTCTTTTGCCTCTGCGGCAGACTTACAGATGAACGAATAATCGTTCGATACATCTTTAAATACAACCAGTCTGTAATTCTTTGGGTGAATATCTTTCTTCATGATTCTTTCAATTTGGGCCTGCAAAGGTAATGATTCTTTTATAAGATAAAAGGCATCGAAAAGGATTTTGGGGACTAAATTGTTGATTTTTCCGTTGGAGCTTTGGCCGATCGATAAAATTAGTGGAATTTAGCCGGCTCGCTCGAATTTACAATGAAGAATCTGAAACAGTTTGTGATCGTAATTTGTGTGCTGATGTTGTTCGTTCAGTGCCGTAAAGAGAAATTTACCGACGATCCTTCAGCTACCCTTGAATTTTCTGCCGATACGCTTCTCTTCGATACCGTGTTCAATACGGTTGGTTCGACTACTGCGCGGTTGACGGTGCACAACCGCAACAACCAATCTGTGTTGGTTTCGGAAATCGTTGTCGAGGGTGGAGCCGCATCGCAATACCGCATGAATGTAAACGGTTTGCCCGGTCATGCTTTCGAATCGGTAGAAATCGGTGGAAAAGACAGCATTTTTGTTTTTGTGGAAGTCACCGTAGATCCTTCGGATTCATTGCATCCATTTGTCGAGGACAAGATTTCTTTCGTCACCAATGGGAATCAGCAGAAAGTACATTTGCTGGCCTGGGGTTGGGACGCTGTTTTTTATACGCCGAATACCTATCCTACAAATGGTCTTCCGCCGTATCGGATCATCAATACCACTCCCGGTTCCACGACTACCTGGACGAAAGATAAACCCATCGTGATCTATGGATATGCAGTGGTAGACGAAACCACAAAACTAATCGTCGAAGCCGGAACAAAAATATACCTGCACGAGGGCAGCGGATTATGGGTGTACCAGAATGCATCGATCGAAGTGAATGGAACCCTCGAAGAACCGGTGGTTTTTCAGGGCGATCGGCTGGAGCAGTTTTATCAGGACCAACCCGGACAATGGGATCGCATCTGGATCAACGAGGGTTCGGATTCCAATGTATTCCGACACACAATTATCAAAAACAGCTTTATCGGTATTCAGGCCGAAACCTTGCCTTTTGGTGGCAATGAAAACGCACCTACCAGCTCCAATACATTGGTGCTCGACAACTGCCGGATTTACAATACATCCGTCACCGGTTTGTTTGCGCGCAACTATCGTATCCAGGCAGAAAATTGTCTTTTCTATAACAGCGGTCAGTATTTGATGGCGGTCACGGGCGGTGGAGAGTATGATTTCAATCTCTGCACGTTCGCCAATTACTGGACCTTCTCAAACCGGCAGGATCCGTTGCTGATCATGACCAATACCTATCAGAATCCTCCGGGAGTATTACAGGTTCGTCATATAGAAAGCACGGTTTTCAGTAATTGTATTTTTTACGGCAACAATGAAAACGAGATGGAGCTGAGTTTCGATGAGAATGGGGTGGATCCGATGGAAATTGAATTTCAGTATAGTATGGTCAAGTATGATACTGAGGAAGAGGACTATTCTGAGTATTTCGGCGAATCTGTATTCGTGAATGAGTATCCTGGATTCAAAAACACTTTCGAACAAGATTTCGGACTATCTTCAGGTGCATTCGCAATTGATAAAGGCACGAGTGAGCCCGGTGAACCATTTATTGAACCGGCAGACAATGATATTGACGGTAATCCCCGGAATGGTGATCCCGATATCGG
>CAZJLZ010000263.1:0-2862 GCA_964546775.1 uncultured Cryomorphaceae bacterium
TCACATCCCGAAGTGATCAAAGCGGCTCACGAAGGACTCAACTCTCACGGCTTCGGAATGTCTTCCGTACGGTTCATCTGCGGAACGCAGGACATTCATAAAACGCTAGAAGAAAAAATCGCTGAATTTTCCGGAACCGAAGACACCATCCTGTACGCCGCATGTTTTGACGCCAACGGCGGAATATTCGAACCTTTGTTAAACGACCTCGACTGCATTATTTCGGACGAACTGAATCACGCGTCTATTATTGACGGAGTTCGGTTGTGCAAAGCCGCCCGCTACCGCTACAAGAACAACAATATGTCCGACCTTGAAGCGCAATTGAAGGCTGCGCAGGACGCCGGTCACCGTTTTAAACTCATCGTTACAGATGGTGTGTTTTCTATGGACGGCATCGTTGCCAATTTAAAAGGCATCTGTGACCTCGCTGATCAATACGACGCACTCGTAATGGTAGACGACTGTCACGCATCGGGATTTTTGGGTAAAACCGGTCGCGGATCGATCGAACACTGCGACGTAATCGGTCGGGTGGACATCATTACCGGGACGCTCGGAAAAGCCCTGGGCGGAGCAATGGGAGGATATACCACCGGTCGAAAGGAAATTATTGAGTTGTTGCGACAACGTTCGAGACCTTACCTGTTTTCAAATTCATTGGCACCGTCGATTGTTGCTGCTTCCATCAAGGTTTTTGACATTCTTCAATCTTCCACCGATTTGCGCGACAAACTTGAATGGAACACAAAATATTTCAAGGAAGGAATGTCCAAACTGGGATTTGATATCGTTAAAGGTGACTCGGCCATCGTTCCGGTGATGTTGTACGACGCCAAACTTTCTCAGGAAATGGCTGATCAACTTTTGAAAGAAGGAATTTACGTCATCGGATTCTTTTTTCCCGTTGTGCCGAAAGAAAAGGCGCGGATTCGCGTTCAGCTTTCCGCTGCGCATTCACAGGAACATCTGGACCGCGCCATTGCTGCTTTCTCGAAAGTGGGCAAAGCGCTCGGCGTAATCAAATAGCCACTGAGGCTGTCTTTTTATCACAATCTTTTTCGGAACGCAGGTCGTGTCCGATATAAAATTCTAAATACCGCAGACCATGAACCAGGACGTACGAAATCTCGAGCCAAAAGCACTTTGGAATCATTTTGCTGACCTCAACGCTGTACCCAGACCTTCGAAAAAAGAAGAACGCGTAATCCAGTTCATGGTGGATTTTGCAAAAAAGCTCAACCTCGAATCTGTTGTGGACGAGGTGGGCAATGTCATCATCAAAAAACCTGCTTCGCCTGGGATGGAAGACCGTCAGACAGTAGCTCTGCAGAGTCACCTGGATATGGTTCACCAGAAAAACAACGACAAGGACTTCGATTTCGACACTCAGGGAATCGAAATGCAGGTAAAAGAAGATTGGGTAAAAGCACGTGGAACCACACTCGGTGCCGACAACGGTCTCGGTGTCTCGGCAATTATGGCGTTGCTTTCCTCCACAGATATTCCACACCCTCCGCTCGAAGCCTTATTTACCATTGATGAAGAGACCGGTATGACCGGAGCCATGGGTCTGAAGGGTGGCATGTTGGATGCCTCCATATTGCTCAATCTCGACACCGAAGACGATGATGAGCTCACCATTGGCTGCGCAGGTGGAGTTGATGTAACAGCGCAAGGAAAATATGCTACCCAAAAAGCCGATCCTCAGCATCAAGGTTTAGCGGTGATCGTGAAAGGTTTGAGCGGCGGACATTCTGGAATGGACATTCACAAAGGACTTGGGAATGCAAATAAACTATTGAACCGGATACTTTTTCGTGCGTCAGAAGAGGTGGAATTGTGGATTTCTGAAATTGACGGCGGAGGTTTGCGCAATGCAATTCCCAGAGAAGCGAAAACGGTTGTAACCGTACCGGCCGGAAAAGCAGATGCTTTTAAATCTATTGTGGCACGGGTTGCTGCAGAAATCAAGGAAGAACACCGAACGACAGATCCAGAGCTAAGAATTTTGGTAGAAAATGCAGCATTACCCGAACAAGTAATGAAACACGACTTTCAACGACAATTCCTACGCGCCGTTTACGCATGTCCGAACGGGATTTACCGAATGAGCCCTGACGTCGAAAACCTGGTTCAGACCTCCAACAATCTGGCACGGGTGGAAGTTTCCAATGGAAAATATTCGGTGATGTGCCTGACCCGAAGCGCGGTTGATTCTGAAAAACGCGATCTGAGTGCATCCATTCGTTCGGTATTCGAACTGATGGGTGGCCGCGTAGTCTGCGACGGCGAATATCCCGGCTGGGCACCGAAACACGACGCGGCCATTATTCCGGTGATGGCGAATCTGTACCGCGAATTGTTCAAAACAGAACCTTTCGTAAACGTATGCCACGCGGGGCTCGAATGCGGAATTCTCGGAGCAAATTACCCGGCGATGGAAATGATTTCCTTCGGACCAAACATCCGCGGGGCCCACTCACCGGATGAAAAAGTGCAGATTTCGTCGGTACAAAAGTTCTGGAAGTTTTTACTCGAAACATTGGCACGCGTTCCTAAAGTATAGCATCATGTCAGCCATCAAACTCATCTGGGATTTCCGGGGTACAGATGCCGAAGGTCTGGCCCGTCACCACGCCAAGCATTTGGAGGATTATGCATCACGGGAAAACTATGAAGATGATGGCACCGGCTTTTCTGTAGTTCAGGACAACCACTGGATTGCATGGATGATGGTACCAGAAGAATCCATGATTGCTGTTCGGGATACACTCCGGCCACATCGGGCACAACGCGTTGGTTGAATCATTTAACGAAAGGTTTTGAATTGGCTGATTTTGTGATTTATTTTACCGTTCG
>CAZJLZ010000264.1:0-5146 GCA_964546775.1 uncultured Cryomorphaceae bacterium
CTCGTTTCTCGGGATTTGTTTGAAAAATGGCCCAAGCGCATTGTACAATCCAGTTCTGTTCTTTACCCGCTCTGGATTTTTCGAGAATTCTGATTGCGAAGCCAGCGCACCGCAACCGAGGATTTTGCACATTTTTTCAAATTGCGAATCACTGCCAATAGCCAACACAACTGGCAGCTCATCTTTGCAATAAAACACTTCACCATATGGCGCAATGTTCGGGTGCAACGACCCCATTGGTTGCGGAATATGACCGGCCATGAGATAATTGCTCGCCTGATTGGCCAGGGAAGCCAACGCCGCCGCCTCGAGACTCACCGAAACATAGCTTCCTTTCCCGGCTTTTTCTTTTTTGAGTAGAGCCAGTAACAAACCCTCTTTCAGTTGATGCGCCGCTAACAGATCCATAAACGCCACCGGCATTTTTAACGGGGAATTTTCCGGTGTTCCGTTCATGGCCATGTATCCTGTTTCAGCCTGGATGACCACATCGTATGCAGCTCGTGTCGGTTCCGATTCAAAACCGGTGATTTGTCCGTAAATAACATTTGGAAATTGCTTAGAAACCGAAGCATAATCCAGGTACATTTTTTTCAGCGATGAGCTCTTGTAATTCGTGATAAAAATGTCACAATCCGCGATTAGTTGTTCGAATTCCTCAAAATCCGTCGCATTAAAAACATCCAGTTGTCGGTATTGCTTACCGTAATTCACCGAAGAAAAATAGGCTGAGACCGTTGATTCCGCATTTTCATTTTCCAGTTTCCACTGACGGGTGACATCGCCGCCGGCGGTTTTATTTTCAACCTTCATCACTTCCGCCCCTAGCTCGGCAAAGAAAGTACCGACTGCCGGTCCGGCGAGGACGGAGGAGAAATCGAGGATTTTGAGGTGAGAAAGAAAACTCATGTATACAGGTTGTTTTAATACTGTAAAGAAAGGGGATTGTAACAGAATACCGCAAGAATCTGCTATTCTTGATCACAAATACATCGAACCGAAAATTTATGGATTTCCGGAACAATTTCATGTCGATGTACGCCGCTTTATTTGAATATCAAATTTATATCAGAATCTTCTCGACTATTTGAAGGGTGCACCCCCAACCACCAAATCGCTCGCTTTATCACTTCCCCAATCCCGCATGCCTTCTGAACGGTGAATGATTTTTCCGGATCCGTCGATAACGAGGGTTGTGGGTAAGGAAGCAGCATGTAGTTGCGCGGGAACCGGTGTTTTTGGAAAATAGACAGGAAGTTGCCAGCCCTGTTGTTTCAGAAAAGCTCGTACACGTACAACGTCCTCCGAAGTAACGAGAATGAAATGGGCCCGGTCACCCGAAGTTTCTATAAGATCGATGATCGAAGGCATTTCTGCCTTACAAGGTGGACACCACGTGGCCCAGTGGTTCAGAAAAATTGGTTTAACATTTAAATCTCCGAAACGGTGGATTTCACCGTTGAGATCGGTCAACAGCCAGTTAGCAGATTCGGTGGTCAGCGCTTCGTTCAGGTTGGCCGTGGTATTTCCCATCAACCCTGTTTTTAGTACAGCCCGTTGCACCAGCTCGCGTCCGCCTGGGAATAACATCAAAACCAATATGGAAGCCAGCAGGATATCCCAGAATTTACCCCAAAAGGATTTTTCCTTAAAATGTTGCCATTGTCGTTGGATCCAGTTCATGTCACAAAGTTGAACTTTATTTGATAGTAAAGTGTAATAAAAGTCACATATAAGAATTGCACGCCGTACTGTCTTTTAGTGGTTTGATAAAGCTAACAAAGCTTTTGGATTCCGAGAGTAAAGCCATTAGCCCGGCTTAGTTCATGGCGCATAGAACCGCAAGGGTTATCTTGTAGGACTGCAATTTTTGAAACCAAATTTATTTCATGCAATCACTTCTACGTACCGCATTCTTTGCGATATCCATTATTTGTTTTTTACCAGTCCAATCACAGCTATTGCCCCACATCGGTGTGAACGAAGAACCCGGGTCCAATGAACCGATCTGTGAAATCCCAACCTACCTCGGTGATTTCCAATCTACCGGATTTAGTATTGGTGAGTCAGTTCCAGATTTTTCGTTGTACACACCCGACGGAGAACGTTACCGGCTTTCAGAAATCCTGGAATATGGTAAACCTGTTTTGTTGGTAGCAGGAAATTATACTTGTTGGAGATACCGCGATCAGATTGCCAACATCAACGCGGTCGCTAATTATTTCGAAGAGGACATCGCCACTTTTACGGTATACGGCGTGGAGGCACATCCCCATATTTCCATCAGTCCTTACAGCAACACCGTGTGGACGGGTCAGCGCAACTTCGATGATGAGATTTTGTACGAACAGCCAGAAACGTATGGCGATCGGTTGGCCATTATAGCGGATATGCAATCTGAATTCGGTTTCGCCCACGAAATTCTGGTCGATAGCCCTTGTAACCTCTGGTGGCAGAGTTTTGGCCCGGCACCGACCAATGCGTACCTGATTGATCCAGTTGGCAGAGTACAAGTAAAACACGCATGGGTCAATGCGATGCCAGATGATTTATGGTGCGACATTGGCAACTATCTCGAAGAATCGAACGAATTCTGCAATAATGCCGGAAACAATGGTTCGTTCGAAGTAGAGTACATAGAATCGAACTCGGCTTATGGATCTCCGGGAGAAATCCTCACCGTTCCAACCATCATCGAAAATTTGTCTCAAAGCGAAAATGTGGTAATCGACATCATCCGCGAACAGGTTTACGTACAGGAAGACTGGACAACGGCTTTGTGTGTAGATGTATGCTACAACAGTCTCGTGAGTACCGCCACAGTGACCATTCCCCCCGGAGGATCGCAACAGTTTATATTTTATTTCTATACAGGGGAAGACGAGGGATCGGGAACTGCCAATGTGCGATTTGAAAATGCACATTCACCAGATAATTTTGAAGTATTGGATTTTGTCGGGATCACAGGAGTCGCAACGAATATTGGGGATTTCAATTCTTTACAGGCTATGGTTTATCCGAATCCGGCGACTGATTTCATTCAGTTGAAAGTCCCGGAACAAGTGATCGGCACGATAGCACGAATTCATAGCGCTACGGGATCCCTGGTGTTGGAAGAAGCCATCCAAGCGACTCAAGAACGATGGGATATAAGTAATTTACCTGCGGGAATTTATTTTATTCGTTTTGACGATCCGAATCAACGAGTGCAGTCGATTGTGATAGAGTAGAGCGTTCATTCATTTCCTTGAACTACAACTCCAGCAATTCTTATTCAGTTGCACCGCGCTCGACGCTGTCGTTTTAGTATTCGATGGAATGGGCCCGTTGGTTGGTTTAATTAGTCGCTGTTACCACTGAGTATTGGCGTTCACTCGAATCGGTTGTACCATTTTCTATGGGTTCTTTGAAATCGTATGATTCTGGTTTGCTAAAACCAGATTGCTCGAGCAAGGTGGAAACGGTATCGCTGTCGTATAGATTAAAACCATACCGGGTCACCGGCATTTGTTGCATAAAAGCTGCCTGTCCGAACCCGATGCTTATTTTTCCTTTCGGACCGAGAACGCGGTTCAATTCACGAAGAGTTTTTAGCGGATCCGGCCAGAAGTAGATCGTATTCACAGTTAAAATACGGTGGAAGCTTTGATCTTTAAATGGTATGGTATCGCCGGAATAATGAAAGAACTGAGCTGTTCTTGATTGAACGAAATTGGCATTGATTCTTTCAGCTTCTGTTTTCATGAGCTCGCTTATCTCCAATCCGGTGTACTTCATCTCTGGAAGTTTTTGCAACAGAAGTGGTAAGTGACTACAGTTCCCATGGCCCGGCTCTAACAAATGGTCCCCTTTATTGACTTCCAGACAACTGAAAGTATTGAGGGTCATGTTGAGATTGATTTCGTGCAGCTTTTTTCCGATCTCTACGCCCATTTCTCCGCTTGGGCAGCCGAGTTGAGCGGCGAGGGTCTTGAGTTCTTCTTCGGTGGGGATGTTCTGATCGGGCATAGGGTGGATTTTGATCGACTAAAGTTATAATAATCCGTTGTCAATTAGATCGATAAAAATTATTTTATCTCATATCTCATATCTCATATCTCAAAGAAGGGGATTGCTCGCGCGATCCATCCTTTCCCGTGCAGTGGCTGAAAGCCGGACATGCTGGCGCACGTCCCTTTTGTTTTTCATCCGGTCTTACAAACACCTTTGGTGCTTGACGACCTTCTGAAAAACAAAAGCCGCCACGTTTTCACGTGGCGGCTTTCATCATCAAGTGGAGCCGGAGGGATTCGAACCCTCGTCCAAACAAGGAACCATTAAACTTTCTACATGCTTAGCATCGCTTTAATTGTCGGGAAACAGCCGGTAGCGCGCACCCTACCGTTTCCTTAGTCCTGGGGTCTCATTGAAGTATTCGGACACTACTTCAACCAGCACTGAAAAGTGTTGCCCCTATTACCAAAAGTCCAGTGCGGCCCTTTGATGGGACACTCGCTCCGTGCTACTGTGCTTCACATCGGACAAGAGCAAAAATTAACTTTTAAAGGTTAATTAAGCTGCGAGAGCGTAATTAGATTCGCCTATTATAGTGTGAACAACCTGATTTACGAGCACGATGTCCATCGCTCGGCATGCTTATTCAACGACTGCGCTTGCTGTCAAAACCAGTCGGCCCCAAAGAACGTTGTGCAAAATTACACATTCCTCGTTCAGCAATAATCGTGCATCTTCTATATTGTATGCCAAACATTAACTTTGCCGGTAAATTTGACAGATGGAATTGGTAAAGGTTGCTTTAATCAGAGAAGGAAAAGTGCCGCATGATCGCCGTGTAGCACTTACTCCTTCGCAATGTGCGGAATTGACCAAACAATATCCCCAATTGCGGATTGTCGTTCAGCAGAGTGATATTCGTGCCATTCCTGATAGCGACTATTCGGCAAGAGGAATCGAGGTACACGAGGATATTTCTGATGCCGATATCATGATTGGCGTCAAAGAAGTGAATATCGAAGACCTGATTCCAAAAAAAACCTACCTGTTTTTCTCTCACACTTTTAAAAAACAACCTTACAACCGGAAATTACTTCAGGCGATTCTCAACAAAAATATTCGATTGGTCGATTACGAAGTACTCACATTTCCA
>CAZJLZ010000265.1:0-4478 GCA_964546775.1 uncultured Cryomorphaceae bacterium
GGTGTTTCTTTGCCTCCAGCCATTTTTTAACAACTTATTTGTTTGGTTAATAGAATGTATTACTGCTTGTTGATGGTCATCGCAGACAGCATATTGCCGTATACGGTATTCAACGAAGCCAGATTGCTGGAAAGCGCGGCAATATTCTCTTTATACCTTCTGGTATCATCAATAGATTCGTGCAAGTTGGTCAGTAATTCTCCGATACCTGCATACAAACCTCTGGTTTTGCTCAATTCCTCATATTGAAGTTCGTACATTTCATTTAACTGAGACAAGTTTGTGGACATTTTCTCAAGGCTTGCACCGGCTGCCTCTCCTGCTTCAGCATGACTTGTAAGTCCTACTAGGGTCTCTGAAGCTCTGGCGTACGAATCTGAAAGTTCAGAAACACGAGTTGAAGCCCCTTTCAGATTATCTACGTATTCATTGGTTGCAACAGATGCGTCTCCCATCTCACGCAGTTGACCTGCCTGAGTACTCAAGGCGCGCATTCCTTCGCCCAAACTTGCGATTAGTTCGGGTTCAATACGGGCTTCCTCAAGCATGTGGTCGAGTTGCTCAGTAATGGATCCTTTATCTTCAAGCAAAGCGTCGCTGTGTTCAGCCTTTTCCCCTGTATTCAATTCGGGATAAACAAGTCCCCAATCTGGTTCTTCATGAAGTGGTTCAAATGCAGAAAAGAAAAAGATGACTGCCTCAGTCGTCAATCCAATGGTTAGCATTAAACCTGCTCCGGGCCAGTGTTGTATTTTAAAAAGTGCACCTAAAATAACGACTGATGCACCCCAGCCATACAATTTGGCCATGAACTTTTTCCAATTTTTACTTCCTGGTTTCATATTCCCTAGCTTTAAATTTGATTTTGGTTAGAATTGATTATTGTGATTAGTTCCAAGTGTTGGGGTCTCCGGTTTTACCTCTTCCCAGGTAGCTCATTACTGAACGGAAACCTACATAAGCTTTGGCAGTATCCTGATATTCGTATGTTCTGGTACCACACTGTAAATAGTATGCAATATCTTTCCAGGATCCTCCGCGAATTACTTTACGTTTCAGAGCTGGCGGATCATTGGTTTTAGAATCGTACTGATATTCCGGATTCATATCATGCGAAAAGTCATACACCGAAGGATCGAATGCTGTACTGGTCCATTCGGCCACGTTTCCTGCCATACAATACAGTCCGTATCCATTGGCTTCGTAACTGTGCACATCGACTGGGTGAAGACCATCGTCATCGACGTAATCACCGCGAAGCGGCTTAAAGTTGGCCAAAGGACATCCCAGCCTGTTTCTAATGTAGGGACCTCCCCACGGAAATGCACTCAAATTCAGACCGCCCCGGGCTGCGAATTCCCATTCTGCTTCTGTAGGAAGACGGAACTTGTGGACATATGTCTCTCCGTTCGATTGTTTCCAGGTATCGAGTAAGCGAGTACGCCATACGTTAAACGCATTGGCCTGACCCCAGGTCACACCCACAACCGGATAATTATCATAAGCCGGATGCCAGAAATAAGCTTCTGTCAGCGGTTCATTATAAGAATAGGTATAATCATGAATCCAAACCAACGTATCAGGATAGACAGGGATCACTTCGCGAATAATAAACTGAGACCGGTCGACATGTCCCTTAATTGCATTGGTATGTCCCAATTGATTGGTGAAAGATAGATCCAGGTCACGCGAAGATTTCCGGGCCGCACTTTTCAAGTCGATCCAGTAGTATTCGAAAAGCAGTTTCCTGGTATCGATCTCCTTCCTGCGATAAAATCGCTCATGCTCAGGAAGAAATAAATCAAACAGCTCTTCACGCTCTTCTTCATCATTCCAACGGATTCTTTCCTCCCAGTTGATTATAGGCGGATACAATTCCTCACCGTAAGCATCTTCCTCAAAAACGTGCTCTCCTATATCTGCGTCACCCAATCGCATATGAGCAATTGAATCGCGAACCCAGTGGACGAACTGCCGGTATTCATTATTGGATATCTCGGTATCGTCCATATAGAATGCTCCTACGGTCACCGTTTTGCTTTTGGTGTTCATTGCGTAGGGTACATCCTGATCATTCGGCCCCATGACGAAGCTTCCGAAATGAATGTAGTTCATCCCATAAGGATTATACTGCACAAAATCTTCACGAGGCTGAACTCCTATCAGTTCTCCTCTGCCACCTCCGCCGCAACTTGTCATCACGGTTAAAACAGCCATAATTAAGAGCAAATTTTTCATCTCTCTATGGTTTTACAATTTCCGAATAATACAGGTCTCACAGCATATGCAATCTTGCGAGAACCTCGTTTTACGGGAACTGTGTGGTTTAGTTACACTACAAGAACCTCACGGACTTGTGAATTTCCTTGCTCAATGGTTTTTCAATCTTAAAGCAGAAGTTCACACTGATTTCGTGACTTCCGTTACTGTAGTTGGCCAATTCTGATGTCGTTACATCATACGAATAACCAACCCTTAAAGTATTTTTTCCGAATTGATGCTGATACCCAACCTGAGGAGCAATTGCATCTACTGTGCGATAAGTAACGCCGAGCCAAATCATCTTATTGCCTGCAAGGTATTCAGCGTTGAGGTTGATGTCGTACTGTGTGGAAGCGATATCAGACTTAACCAGCACATTTGGATTGAGATTGATTGAAGGATGGACATTGAAAATATATCCCCCCATTAAGTAGTAGTGCCTGGCGATTGCAATATTTACATCTTCCATGTCTCCTTCGCTGAGATGAGTAGATGAGAGACCTGCGTAAAACTGACCAGGTTTGTGAAAATAAAGACCAAAAGAAGCATCGAATTTTGTATTGCTCTGACCTGAAAAAGGGATGGCATTATCATCAATATCAATCGGTTGCCAGTTGGTACCGATTGAACTGTTGTACATTCCAATTGAAGCCCCTAGATTTAAAAAACTACTCCCAACTTTTAAATGATAAGCATAATGCGCTCGTAAGATGTTGGTATTCAATTGGCCGATATTGTCATTGAAAAAGGTAAGTCCGACACCGCTGCGGATCGATGCAATGGGGGCATGTCCGTTAAACATCATCGTGGTCGGCGCTCCATCAAAGCCGGCCCATTGATTTCGGTACATTAAAGTAGCACAAATGGCGTCTTTACTTCCGGCAAAAGCAGGATTAATAGAAAGACGATCGGCCATGAATTGGGTGAACTGTGGATCCTGTTGGGCAGATGCACTCCATATCATCGATAGACCAATTAATAGGGTAAAAATTCGTTTCATGCGTGCTTGCTGGTTTTGGTGCCGGTTAACTCTTGGATTCGGTAAATTTTTGCTTAGAAACGAGGGCTAAAATAAAGAAATTCTTAAACACACAAAAATTTTTCAACAGTACCCCAATAACATCTACGTCTTGATTTATGCGGATTCAGGTAATTTTTTGGAACGTTTTCCACCAAATATCGGGTACTTCTTCGTTGCATGCCAATTGATAGTCTTCGTAGCTACATGGAACAAGATGATGGCGTTCAAACTTAAAATGATCCCCCGGAGAATAGGGTACACTCAACCACCAACGGTCCGATTGTTTACTCTTATAAAACAACATTTCGTGCTCAAAATCTTTTAAAGCTACCTGATACCGGATGTACTTTGATTCATTGGTAAAAGGGAAATCCTTTTTGCGGTTGTAATATCCTTCGACAAAACACCAGATCATCTGTGCTACCAGATGAGCCGTTTGGCCGTTTCGGTCAAACGCCGGATTGTACTCGTAAATTCCGAAAGATGTGAGCTTATCACTCATACCCGCGTAGCGACACATTTGGCAGGCCTCCTCCCCGTAGAAACCATTAGGCCCGGAAAAGGCATTGCCCGGAGCATCAGAATGACGAATGGCCGAAACATCCACACTAACCAGGTCCGCATTGCGGATGATGGGTTCAGTAGCAGAAATATTGTCTTTAAAAGCACCGAGGCGATAGGTGTCGAAATAAAGTTTCTCCATCAGCTCCAGTTCTACGCTACTTGTGAAATAGGTTTGATAGCCAATATTGCTGTAATTGAATAAAAAATTGGGCTCGTGAAGAATTATTCGGTTAAGAAAAGCCTCTGAATGAAAATCATCTTGTTCCCTACTCAGGTCAAAAATCCGGTCGATGGTTAAAACATTTATGGTTTGCTCGTATTTTTCATAGGCCGAGAAGTTCGCAAATGTTAAATCTTGGCTCCCTCCCATTATTATTGGAATGATATTCTGACGGACAAGTGTACTGACTGCTGATTTCAATGCGAAATGACTATCCTCAACACTTTCACCGGCCTGGATGTTGCCCAAATCGGTCACTTTTATTTTGCCGGAATTCGGTGGAAACAGCATATACAGGAATTTCCGAATCTCATCCGGCCCTTTCGAGCTCCCCTTATTTTTTCGGGACAATCGATCTTCCTCTACCCCAATAAGAGCAATGTGAGTGGTTTTCCATTCGGGAAACTCATG
>CAZJLZ010000266.1:0-2776 GCA_964546775.1 uncultured Cryomorphaceae bacterium
TTCGGTGGTTTGTTTTATATCAATTACGACCGAATTATGTTGGAGCTCGAACGCAATGAGCAGGATTCTTCTGACGATCTCGGAGAGCATGTACAGTCAATTTCCAATATATCTTCTGATGCATCAAATTTAGAGCGGCTAAATCGTTGGAACTGCGCTGTACGGATGTTTGAAGATCGGCCTGTATTCGGATTTGGTCCAGGAACGTACCAGTTTAAGTATGCCACCTACCAGTTTTCTTCTGACCGAACCATCATCAGCACAAATTTCGGGGATGGTGGAAATGCACACAGCGAATACCTTGGGCCGTTATCTGAATCGGGTTTATTGGGTATGATATCCATTACTCTACTGATTGGAGTAGTGATTTACAAAGGAATAACGTTGTATTATAAACTGAAGGATCCGGAAATGAAAATCATCCTTATGGGTGTATTGCTGGGGTTGATTACTTATGCAATTCATGGAATTCTGAACAACTACCTCGATACGGATAAGGCATCCGTGCCTTTCTGGGGATTCATAGCAATCATCGCGGCGCTTGAAATTTATTACGTTGATCAGGAGCCGGAAGGCAAATCAGTTAATGGTGAAATGACAGCTGAGTAGCGCCGTATCGTCTATATACGGAGCCGTACCTTTAAAACGATCCATCTCTTTTACTATATAGTGATTCAGTTTTGTCATGCCGTCTTTGTTGTAGTCCAGAATAAGTTTACCCAACCTTTCCACTCCAAAGGCCTCTTTCGAAGGGTTTTCGAGTTCGGTAAGACCATCCGTATAACACACAATTGTTGTATCTCTTTTCAACCGAACGTGTCCTTCTTTTATTCCGGGAATTTCTTCGAGCATTCCAAGGCCGATGCAGCCGTTTTCGAGCAAGTAGAGTTCATCATTGTTCATCAACAATGGCGGATTGTGACCCGCATTGATGTAGCGCAACGAGCCGGTTTTGAAATTCAGTTTGGCAATAAACAGCGTTATGAATTTCTCGCCCCGCGTAATCCCATTTACTTTCGCATTTAGTTCTTCTACTGTATCGGCAAGGGAATAATCCGTATGGTTCACCAAGGCGTGCAGGTTTGCCTGAAAATTGGCCATTAAAAACGCCGCAGATACTCCCTTTCCCGAAACGTCGGCCATACAAAACACCACTTCATTTTCATGGCGGTGCAGTACGTCGTAATAATCGCCGCCCACTTGCTGGTGTGGTTGATAATAAGCTGCAATTTCCATGTTGGGATGTCTTGGGAACTCAACAGGAACCAACAGACTCTGCAATTCTGCCGCTAGCTCTAGCTCCTTGTTCATCCGCTCCTGACGAATGGTTTCGCCCGCCATACGCTTGTTTTCGATGGCCACCACCAGAATGTTGGTAATGGTTTGCACAAAGTTCATGTGCTTGATGGTAGGGCTGATTTTGAGTTCATCTTCATCCAGATCGCCGATCACCAGGTAGGCCAGCGGTTCGTCGCGGTGATAAACCGGCACCAGGATATCGAAGCCCGCCTGACCCAACGTCGAGTCAGAAATCAAACTGATGCCCGAATAGTGTTTGAAATGGTCATCAGGATCTATTTCCTCAAAATCGTCAGCCGTTCCGAAACTCAAAAGGTTGTTCCATTCCTGTTGTTTGAAAAACAACATTAGTTTGCTAATGCCAAGTTGATCTTTAATAATAGACTGGTACACTTCGAGTAGCTCATCAACGGGCACATTGTTGTTGATGGCCTTTGTCATCTCCAGAATAGACTGAAGTTTGAATTGATTCAGCTGGAGCTTTTCGTTCAGACGGTCCAGTCGGGTCACTCGGGTGGTTTTTTAAATAAGGATTCCAGTTTACGACTCAGTGCAATTTCGCGAAATTTTGCCCGCGCTTCAATCGCCGGACTACCAAAGTAAGTTTTTTCTGCTTCCGCACTGCCCATTAAACCGGATTGTGCAAGAATGGTGGCGTTTTTTCCGATGGTAAGGTCGCTTGCAAGTCCGGCCTGACCCCAGATGGTAACCCCGTCTTCGAGTATGGTACACCCCGCAATTCCTACCTGGGCGGCCAGTAAACAATTCTTGCCCAGAATACAATCGTGGCCGATGTGTACCAGGTTGTCAATTTTCGTTCCCGCGCCAATAATCGTTTCGGCAGATACTCCGCGGTCAATAGAACATTGAGCGCCAATTTCAACCCGGTCTTCAATCACTACCCGACCACAGGTATGCATGCGGTTGTAACCGCCCGACTCCTTTTTGTAATAAAAAGCATCTGCGCCAATCACTGTGTTCGCGTGAATGGTAACGTTGTTTCCGATAACACAATAGTCGTAGATGACAACGTTGGCGTGAATGACACAGTTTTCTCCGATCTCGACATGCGGACCGATCACAGCACCCGGCCTGATTTCACTATTGTCCCCAATTTTAGCGGTGGGATCGATTGTCTGGCTCCAATGCGTTGGCGGTCGGAACTTTTTTGTAAGAAGATTGTAGTCACGAAACGGAGCTTCCGAAATCAGAAGTCCTTTTCCTTCCGGACAATCCACAGTTTTATCGATCAGTATCGTGGTGGCGGCACTCTTCAGGGCTTTCTCGTAATATTTCGGGTGATCGACAAAAACAAGATCACCCGATTCTACACGATGAATTTCATTGATTCCGGTAACCAGGTGATCCGCAGAACCTACAAAACTGCATTCCAGTAATTCAGCCAATTCGGAAAGCGCGTATGGGCGGGGGAGTTTCAACTATTTTGCGCGTTCGTGGTACGTACCAGTACGGGTAT
>CAZJLZ010000267.1:0-3135 GCA_964546775.1 uncultured Cryomorphaceae bacterium
TACTTGAAGTCGTGTCCGGACTTTAGGCTGGTCAGACTGGCGTATATCAGTTTGATCGTGTTTTCAACATCATCCTGGTGCGCCATCTCAACAGTGGTATGCATGTATCTCAGCGGAAGGGAGATCAATGCAGAAGCTACACCTCGTGCCGAATAAGCAAAGGCATCCGTATCTGTTCCAGTGGAGCGACTTGCTGCAGCGCGTTGAAAAACAATTTTGTTGTCTTGGGCCGCTTTTATGATGTGTCGCAACAGGTTGTTCTGAACCGCAGGACCGTACGACAACACAGGACCTTTTCCGGAATGTAAGTCGCCTTGGGCAATTTTGTTGATCATCGGAGTTTGGGTGTCGTGACAAACGTCGGTTACAATGGCAACATTCGGTTCGATGGTGCGGCTCATCATTTCGGCGCCGCGCAACCCAATTTCCTCCTGCACAGAGTTGACAATGTAGAGTGTGAAGGGCAACTTGGTTTTTTTCTCCTTCAACATGCGTGCAACTTCAGCGATCATAAATCCGCCGATGCGGTTGTCCAACGCCCGGCCCACGAGGTTCTTTTTGTTGAGAATCATGAACTCATCCTCGAAAGTTACTACACAGCCGACGTGCACCCCGAGCTTTTCAACTTCCTCGCGGTTTTTGCATCCAACGTCGAGAAAAATATTCTTCAAGCTTGGAGTCTCTTCTTTATCCAGTGGACTTCTGGTATGAATGGCCGGCCATCCGAAAATGCCTTTTACAATTCCTTTATCGGTATGAATGTTTACACGCATCGATGGTGCAATCATGTGGTCAGAGCCACCGTTTCTACACAAGTAAATGAATCCTTCCTTGGTGATGTAATTCACAAACCAGCTGATCTCATCTGCGTGGGCTTCAATTACCACTTTAAAATCCTGACCGGGATTGATGATTCCAGCTACCGATCCGTAGGTGTCAGAAATGTATTCGTCGATATAAGGATTGATGTATTCCAGCCACAGTTCCTGACCTGCTTGCTCGAAACCGGTTGGAGAAGCGTTGTTGAGGTAGTTTTCGAGAAAGGTAAAAGATGCTTTGTTGAGAATTGATTTGCTGGCCATAAGACTGTTTCGGTTGTTTTTTTTCTGAGACGAGCCAAAATTAACAATTAATGGTGTACATCTGAGTAGGGCGGAGCTGGCGTACGTCGTCCTAATTTCTATCTTAGTTGCATCCTTAACCAATCTGTTATTCATGAAAAATCTATTGGCCGGAGTGTTTTTGTGCAGTTGCACACTCCTCAATGCACAAACCGACAGCCTGATGCAAGTGATCGAAGGAGATACGGTACGGACGGTTCCTGAGAACCTTGAAGACCAAAAGGCACCGTTGAAATACAATGAAGGCGTACAGGCGTTAGATAAAGGACAACTGGAGGAAGCGATTTACCTCTTTACCGAGGCCATCAAACTCAAACCAGATTATCAGAGTGCATTTATCAACAGAGGATCCGCCTACGCAGAAATGGATCGACTGGAAGCTGCTGAAAAGGATTACAGATCTGCTATCGCCATCAACGACAGCTCCGGAGCGGCCCATTATGCACTTGGCCGGCTGATCGATCTGCAGGGGAGAACAGACGAAGCATTTGAATCCTACAACAAAGCCATACACTATACTACAAACGAGGCCAATTATTATTATCACCGCGGTGTCATCTATTTTCTGAGAGAAGATTATGTAAATGCCCAATTGGATTATACGTTGGCAATACGGAACAATCCTGACCACGCCTATGCCTACAACGACCGCGCGAGCTGCCATCTCAAGCAGGATCACCTCCAGGAAGCAATCAAAGACTATGAGCGCTGTTTGCAGTTAAATCCAAACCTGGCCCTGGCGCACAACAATCTGGGGTCTGCGAAACGAAAATTGGGTCAGTTGAAAGACTGTATCCTCGATTATTCCCAGGCCATCCGACTCGATCCGAAAAATTATCTGGCGCTCAACAATCGGGGTTATACATACTATGAATTGGGTGAATATGAAAATGCCCAAAAGGATTTTGTAGATGCCCTGAAAATCAAACCCGATTATGCCTTTGCGTACAACAATCAAGCATCGGTTTATCTGGCTGAAGAAAATTTTATCGAAGCCGAGAAAAGTCTCGATCAGGCAATCGCCGCCGACAATAACTACGCTTATGCATATTTGAATCGGGGAATAGCAAGAGAAATGTTGCGGAATATTGATGGTGCTTGTGCCGATTGGAAGAAAGCAATGGAACTGGGTGTTAACAATGCAGAAGCGTACTATGAAAACATTTGTGAATAGTTTGAAATATACTTTTGCCGGACTGTCTTTTTTGTTCGTACTCAGCGTATCGGCACAGAATATTCCTTTCGACAAGGATTATTTCCCGGATCGCAAAGACGAGTTAAAGGCTGCGGAGAAATCAATGAAAGAAGGCGACAGAATTATGGCTGAGGGCATTGAAAGTTATTACAGCGAAGCCATTCCCTTTTATGAACTGGCCCATGATTTCAATCCCAACAATGCCTACCTCAATTTTCGACTCGGTGTATGTTATCTGCATTCCTTAAACAAAAGCAGAAGTCTGCGGTATTTCGATAAAGCATACGAACTCGATCCTCAGGTCGATCCGCACATTCATTTTTTCCTGGCCAGAGGGCACCATCTCAATCTGAATTGGGATGACGCCATCGAACATTACAAATTACACCGGGATTTTCTTCGTACCAATGGATTGCACGACGAGCGGGAAGAGGTAATTCGCTACATCGAAGAATGCGGAAACGGAAAATCCTTGGTTCAGAATCCCGAACGGGTTTGGGTTGACAATATGGGCCCGAATATAAATTCCAAATACCACGATTATGCCCTTGTGATCAATGCCGATGAAAGTCGCCTGATGTATACCTCTCGACGTCCAGGCACCACAGGTGGAAGTATAGATCCGGATCTGAATGACTACTTCGAAGATGTATATATTTCCCAAAGGTTTGGAGAAGAATGGGGTCCGGCAGAAAATATGGGTGAAGATTTCAATACGAACACTCACGATGCTTCCGTAAGCATGTCGGCAGATGGACAAACCTTATTTTTTCAGAGAAATAATAAATTTTTAATTGCTGGCAACTTACATGTTACTCA
>CAZJLZ010000268.1:0-5677 GCA_964546775.1 uncultured Cryomorphaceae bacterium
GAACTGAAGATGTAATAGAAGCGATTCGCAATGCGGGAGAAACACTCGCACTGGTTATGATTGGGGGCGTAAATTTTTATACCGGGCAATTTTTTGATATTCCCGGTATTACCAAAGCTGCGCACGAAAACGGGGCCAAAGTTGGTTGGGATTTGGCGCATGCCGCAGGAAATGTTCCACTCAATCTTCATGATTGGAACGTTGATTTTGCTGCGTGGTGTTCCTACAAATATTTGAATTCCGGACCTGGAAGTGTTGCGGGCATTTTCGTACACGAGCGCCACGGCAAAGATCCGGATATACCACGATTTTCAGGTTGGTGGGGCCACGATAAACAAAGCAGATTTGAAATGAAACCAGATTTCCGTCCCATCGAAGGGGCAGAAGGATGGCAGTTGAGTAACGCTCCGGTTTTTTCGATGGCCGTGCACAAAGCGGCGCTACAAATTTTTGAAGAAGCCGGAATGCCGGCACTCAGAAGAAAAAGCGAAAAACTCACCGCCTATCTTGAATTTGTTTTACGGGATGTAGAATCCGCTATTGAAAATGCGAATTTTGAAATCATCACACCACAGAATCATAATGAAAGGGGGTGCCAGTTGTCGGTTCTGATGCACGGTCAGGGAAAACCTTTATTTGATAAATTGACAGCTGTCGGAGTTGTGGCAGATTGGAGGGAACCCAACGTTATTCGTTTGGCGCCGGTTCCATTGTACAATTCTTTCGAGGATGTATTCCGATTAGGTGAAATTATGAAATCATTGTTGTGACATGAAAAAAGTAACTGTTGTCGGAGGCGGACTGGTAGGTTCTTTATTGGCTGTTATGATGGCTAAGAAGGGCTACACTGTTGATGTTTATGAACGCCGCCCTGATATCCGTAAGGCTGAAATCTCTGCGGGTAAATCGATTAATCTCGCCCTTTCTGACCGCGGTTGGAGAGCTCTGGATCTGGTTGGATTGAGCGAAGGTGTTCGCGAAATGGCCATTCCGATGTTCGGAAGAAAGATGCATTCGGTCTCCGGTGAAATAACCGATCAGGCTTACGGTTTGGAAGGACAGGCCATCTACTCTGTTTCTCGCGGAGGACTCAATGCAAAATTGCTTGAATATGCCGAAGCAGCAGGCGATGTAAAGATCCATTTCAATGAGAAGTGTGTCGATGTGGATTTTGAAAACAAGACCGTTAGTTTCGAGAATGCCCAATCGGGTAATTTATCGGAAGTCAGTAGCGACTTGATTTTTGGATCAGATGGGGCTTTTTCTGCCGTTCGCACCCAAATGCAGAAGACCGACCGGTTCAATTATCAACAGGAATACCTGCAGGATGGATACCGCGAAATTCTGTTGCCTGCAAATGCAGACGCTACGCATAAACTTCATAAGAATGCACTCCATATATGGCCACGAGGGCGATTTATGTTGATTGCACTACCAAACCTCGACGGTAGTTTTACTTGCACGCTGTTTATGCCATTCGAAGGAGAAACGTCGTTTGAATCGTTAAAATCTGTCGACGACGTCAATCGGTTTTTTGATGATATTTTTCCGGATTTCTACGAAATAATGCCAACAGTCGGTGAAGATTATTTCCGCCACCCATTGTCTTCTCTGGCCATCATTAAATGTTATCCCTGGGTAAAAAATAATGTTGCGCTGATTGGTGATGCGGCACATGCTATTGTACCTTTTTATGGTCAAGGAATGAACGCGGGATTTGAGGATTGTACCATTCTCTATCATTTGATGGAAGAGTATAAGGAAGATTGGCAAACGATTCTGAATGAATATCAGCAACTGCGCAAACCGGATGGAGATGCGATCGCAAGTCTGGCGGTAACGAATTATTACGAAATGCGTGATCGCGTAGCGGACGAAGATTTTTTGCTTCGGAAGAAAATAGAAAAAAAGATTTACGAAAAATATCCTCAGAAGTGGATGCCATTGTATTCGCAGGTTACATTTAGCCACATCAGGTATTCGGACGCTTTAAAGGCGGGTCAGCAACAAGAAACCATTATGAATCGTATCATGCAAAAAGAAAACATTCACCAAATCTGGGATAGTGAGGAAATAGAAAGGGAAATTCTGAGTTTATTGAATTAGTTCCACCTTCTGAATTTCATGATAAGTAGCTGCGGCAAAATATTTTTGGTTTTAGTATTACTTTCAGCGGAGAGTCTACAGCTATTCGCACAGGTAGGGGGTTATGTTCCAAAGCGCCCGGATGTATTTCCCCGAAGCAGTCAGTACGCAACAAGTGGGTGGTATATTACTCCCGGAATTACCCAGACTTTTGGTTTCGCCAATTCAGAACGCTTAAGTTTAGGCGGAGATACCATTCGAGTTCAGCACGAAAATCCTCAGGGTCAAACCGGAGCGTTTGTTCAGCTCGGCCGGTTCCATACTTTGAAAAACAGGTGGATCAATTTTGTGGATTACGGGCTGGATGTTCGTTGGCTTCGTGGCCTCCACATGCGGGAAACAGAGATCAGAACGGATGCTGAGAATCCGGTTTGGCTGACTCAGAAGGGCTCCGGCCATTTCAGCGATGTATGGATTGGCGCTTCCGTAAATGCATCTTTTGCCCGTCACCTTAACAAAACAATTTTTATCTCACATTCCATTGGTGTCAATGCCAATTATGCTGTGGTAAGAGATCTTGCCTTTTCTGGACCATATGATCCGATTGCTGATGGGGATTCTCCTGTTTTCAATGCACAATTGCACTATAAACTCGGAGTGGGTATTAAACTGGGAAGAGGATGGTATTTGATGCCGACCCTTGAAACTCCGATTGTAGGAATTTTTGCCTGGAATGATGCCATCCCTTCGCTCAAGTACCTGAACACTTATTACCAGCCCATTTTGATAGGTATTCAGATTATGCGTCTGAACAGAGGTAAACCAGGAGATTGTCCAACCGAAGGTCCAGATGGTAAGCGAAGCAAAAACACGGGATTGTGGGACAAAAAGATGAGCCGGAAGTACTAACCGCTGCTAAATCTGCACACCCACTACGCACATGTCATCAATCTGATCTGTATTGCCTTTCCAGTTGTGAAAGGAGTTTAAAAATTGAATTCGTTGATCTTTCATGTTCAGGTGCTGGCTGCTGAGTATCATATTCCTGAATCGGTGCGATTTTAGTCTTTTGTTGTGCAGTCCGCCAAACTGATCCCGGAATCCGTCGGTAAAAGCGAATATTCGATCGCCGGGAGCTAAATTGGCAGTATAAGTTTGGAAAGGTTTTATCGGGCCGTGATAACCACCGACAGGTTGACGATCTGCCTTGAAAATAAAAAGGCGTGTGTCGTTGTGCACCGAAATAGGTGCATAAATGTTTCCGGAAATATCCTTGAGCGGCATGCTTCCTATTCTGGTAATAAGCAATGACTGATTGGCACCTGAAAAACAAAGCACTCTATTCTTTCTGTCATATGAACAGAGCGACATATCCATTCCTTCACAGGTGCGATGACCTGATTCTTCCTGAAAAGAAGCAATAACCTTTTTGCGCAATTCATCAAGAATATGGCTGGTTGTTAAAACACATTTGTTCTCGATAACATCCTGTAGCATGGACCGCGCCATCAGACTCATAAAAGCACCGGGAACGCCATGTCCTGTACAATCTACAACAGCCAGATAGGTCGTGTCGTTTTTTTTTGTGACCCAGTAAAAATCTCCACTTACTACCTCTTTTGATTCAAGAATAGCAAATGAATCCGGGAAAAAGCGTCTCAGCATTTCTTCATTAGGGAGTACCGCTGATTGAATGTGTTTCGCATAATCCAAACTGGCTCGCAACTGCCGGCTTTTTTCTTCGGCTATCTGATGCTGCTCCTGTAAGTTTTGTTGTTTCAGTGCGATATTTTGTGCGCGGTATTCCAGTCGGGCGATGAGCAATTCGTTATGTCGTTTGGTCTGGTAATGTGCGCGGACGACAAGAATGGTAAAAGTCATCAAAAGAAGAAGCGCAAATAGAATGGATATTGGAGTTGTCTGAATAATACCCAACTCTTCTGAAGTCTTCAATTCAATTCCCAAAACCAGATGTGATAAACACGAGGAAAGAGATTCGAAAACTAAAAAGATTGATACGGGATCAGATTCCCCCATGGATTGTTTGGTTTGGTCAACAGTAAATTTAAACCAATAGGTGAGTAAATTTGGACAATTCGTCAACTTTTAGATCAATAGCAACAGAGGGAAGACCAATACAGGTTTTAGATCAGGGAATCTACGGGAATTTTCGATTCGCAATCACTGGAAGCCGTATTTACCGGCACATCCAGAAAAACACTAGTCCTGAAAAAATGGATTGCTCATTTTTTCAGCGCCGATTGTAGTAGTTGGTCCGTGGCCTGGTACGACGGTATAATCGTCGGGTAATGTGAATAGTTTCGTTCGGATACTATTCAACAAATCCGCATGATTACCTCCTGGTAAATCGGTTCTTCCTATGCTTCCATTGAAGAGGACATCACCGCTTACTACTGTTTTGGTCTTATGGTGAATCAAAGCAACATGTCCGGGTGAGTGTCCGGGTAAATGCATTATTTCCAGCTTACTGGTGCCGAAACTCAGTATTTCGTTTTCTTCAAATAAATGGGCTGGTTCAGGTGAATGGTCATAATTTAAACCATACATATGTGCGTACGATTTGGCTGCTTCGAGAAGCGGCTTGTCGAACGGATGGATTTGTAAACCGAGTTGATACTTATCTGCTACGAAGCGATTGCCCAGAATATGATCGATATGGCAATGCGTGTTAAGCAAAAGCACAGGCTTTAATTCATGCCCTTCAATAAACCGATTCAATTCGTCGCGCTCTTTCTGATCGGAAAAACCCGGATCGACAATCGCACATTCTTTACTGTCGTCATACAAAACAACACTATTTTCCTGAAAAGGATTGACGGTAAATACTGCGATTTTCATGGCTTTTAATTTGCTTCAAAATTGTAAAAACCCAATGGATTGACCTCGGTAACTACTGATATTGTTCAAACATTTTTGTGTCGACAGGTGATTCTCTACAATTGCAGAAGGCCTATGAAGTAGCAGTGTAATAAATGTCATATTTTTACATTGGTATAGGTGTCAACCCGTCAAGACAGTGCCGGATTAATGGTTATCTTTACCTTCCCTTTTTAAAATGGGTAGCTTGCTCCGAAAAATATCAATTACAGTTGCGTTTTCGCTAATTGCGCTGATGTTATCCGCGCAATTTTATAATGGATCGAATCAACAGTTCGGTAAAAACCGCATTCAATATCGCGAGTTTCTCTGGCAGTACATGAAATTTGATCACTACAGCATTTACTTTTATGAAGGAGGCCAGAATCTTGCAGAATATACTGCCAGGGCTACTCCGGAAATTATTAAAGAAGTAGAAGACGCGTTGGATTTCGTAATCCAGGATGATGTGATTATTGTCGTTTACAAAACCCACAGTGATTTTAAACAGAGTAATGTGGGACTTGATACGGACGAAGAAGCCAATATAGGCGGAAATACCCGGCTCCATTCCAACAAGTTATTCGTTTATTTTGATGGTGATTACGCAAATTTTCTGACCCACTTACGACGTGGAATTGCAGAACTGGCAGTTACACAACTAATGCTGGGTTCCAACTGGCGAGAAGCTTTGCGCAATTCGACTTTACTGAAC
>CAZJLZ010000269.1:0-12397 GCA_964546775.1 uncultured Cryomorphaceae bacterium
GGTTCCCGTAACTTTAAAGTCCATGTCACCGAGGTGATCTTCATCTCCGAGGATATCAGAGAGAATGGCAAACTGGTTTGTTTCGGTTTTGGCGATCAAACCCATTGCGATTCCGGAAACCGGACGTTTGATTTGCACTCCACCGTCCATTAACGCGAGGGTTCCAGCACAAACGGTAGCCATTGATGACGATCCGTTGGATTCGAGAATGTCAGAAACCAACCGAATGGTATATGGATTTTCAGGAGCAGCAGGTATAACTGGTTTCAGAGCTCTCAGAGCAAGGTTTCCGTGGCCGATTTCACGACGGCTGGTAGAGCGAATTGGTCGCGCTTCACCGGTAGAAAAAGGAGGGAAATTGTAGTGCAACATGAAGTTGGCACTTCCTTCGGTCAATGCACCGTCGATGGTTTGTTCATCACGGCTGGATCCGAGTGTCAGTGTAGTAAGCGCTTGTGTTTCGCCACGGGTGAAAATAGCAGAACCGTGGGTCATGGGCAGGTAATCTATTTCGCTCCATATGGGTCGGATTTCATCTGTTTTTCGTCCATCCAATCGAATGCCTTCGTTGAGCACAGAATCGCGAACCGCTTCTTTTTCGGTGTCGTGGAAGTATTTTGAGATATAATAGGATTTTTCTGCCTGATCTTCTTCACTCAATTGCGCGATGAAGTTTTCTTTTACCTCGGCAAAAAGCTCTTTGCGTTTTGTTTTGGAAGCATAACCTTGTTTTGCAATGTCATAACAAGGTTGGTAACATGCATCCTGAATCGCTTTTCGAATTGCCTCATCGGGCTCTGGTTCGTGTTGGTACGTTCTTTTGGTTTGAGAAGAAGGAACTTCCTTACCCAGGTCGATGAGTGTTTGGCAATGAATTTTAATGGCAGCGTGCGCTTTTTCGATGGCCTGAAGCATATCGTCTTCGCTCACCTCGCTCATTTCGCCTTCAACCATCATGATGTTGTCGATAGTACCAGCAACAACCATTTCCATATCGGCACCTTTCAACTCGGTGTTGGTAGGGTTGATGATAAAGTTGCCGTCTACGCGGGCTACGCGTACCTCGGAAACTGGTCCGGCAAAAGGAATATCTGATACAGCCAGCGCTGCGGATGCCGCCAGACAGGCCATGGCATCCGGAATGTGTTCTTTATCTGCAGAAAGCAGGCTGATGATTACCTGGGTTTCCGCGTGGAAATCGTCAGGAAAAAGGGGACGAAGCGCGCGGTCTACCAGGCGCATGGTTAAAATTTCGTTTTCTGATGGTCGGGCTTCGCGTTTGAAAAAACCGCCTGGGAATTTCCCTGTCGCAGAATATTTTTCGCGGTATTCGATGGTTAGGGGCAAAAAGTCTGTTCCTTCACGTGCGTCGGGAGAAGCTACTACCGTTGCGAGCAACATCGTGTCGCCCATTCGTACTACAACCGCTCCGTCTGCCTGTTTGGCAAGTTTACCGGTTTCAATGGTGATGGCCTTTCCATCGCCTAAATCGATCTTCTTTTCTATTAGCTTGTAATTCATCTTGTTTGTTTATTTATTCTTCTTCGTGTATATATCCTTGATTGTGTTTTGATCAGACATTGGTAAAACGCAAAAAAGGCAACTGCATAGCAATTGCCTTTCCCGCGAAAATATGATTGCCTGAAACAGAAAGTGAATTACTTTCTGATGTTGAGTTCTTTGATAAGCGAACGGTACTTTTCAATGTCATTGGCTTTTAGGTAATCCAGTAATCGGCGGCGTTTACCTACCAGACGGATCAGTGATCGTTCGGTATTGTAATCTTTGCGATTGTTTTTCAGGTGATCTGTTAAGTGATCGATGCGGTGCGTAAACAACGCTACCTGTCCTTCTGCGCTACCGGTGTTCTTTTCAGATCCGCCGTAGGTTTTAAAAATTTCTTCTTTCTTTTCTTTGTTTAAATACATGCCAATATTGTTAGAAATGATTCTTATGTATTAGAGCCCGCAAAGATACTTCTATTTTTCTCATAACCAATAAATGCTAATTATTAAGCATTTTTAATATATGAGCCAGATTGTCTTTTAGTTGACGCCGATCTACGATGTAATCCAGAAAGCCGTGTTCTAGCAGAAATTCAGAAGTTTGGAAATCTTCGGGCAAGTCGCGGCCAATCGTTTCCCGGACCACTCTTGGACCGGCAAATCCGATGAGCGCACCCGGTTCGGCAATGTTCAAATCACCCAGCATGGCAAACGACGCAGTAACACCACCCGTAGTGGGGTCGGTGATGAGCGAAATAAAGGGTAAACCTGCGTTCGACAATTGTGTGAGCTTGGCCGCAGTTTTGGCCATCTGCATGAGCGAAAACCCAGCTTCCATCATTCTTGCGCCACCCGATTTGGAAATGATAACCAACGGCATTTTCTTCTTGATGCACTGATCAATGGCCCGTGCAATTTTTTCACCCACGACAGAACCCATCGATCCGCCGATGAATTTAAAATCCATCGCGGCAACCATCACTTCAGAACCATGTACCACTCCGTAAGCCGTTCGTATGGCATCCTTGAGTTTGGTTTTCTCCTGGGTTTGTTTGATGCGGTCGGTATACTTTTTCGTGTCTTCGAAATTCAATGGGTCGCCCGATTGCAGGTTCTTGTTGATTTCGATGTATTTTCTTTCGTCAAATAAGAGGTAGAAGTACGATTCAGACCCGATTTTTTCGTGGTATTCGCATTTGACGCAAACCCACATTTGATCGTAATGTTCGTCGCTGGTAACTACGTTTTTGCATTTCGGGCATTTGTACCACAAACCTTCGGGCGTTTCCCGCTTATCCTTGGTTGAGGTAGTGATGCCTTCTTTGATGCGCTTAAACCATCCCATAATTTGTTGAAAATAAGAAAGTGCCCTTAGGCGATGGTGATTCCTTCGTTTAAATACACAGACTGAACGGCATTCAGCAATTCAATCCCGTCTTTCATCGGTTTTTGAAATGCTTTGCGACCCGATATCAAACCGTGTCCGCCAGCTCTTTTGTTGATGACCGCCGTTTCTACGGCTTCAGATAAATCGGAAGATCCGGCAGAAGCACCCCCTGAGTTGATCAACCCAATTCGACCGAGGTAGCAATTGATCACCTGGTATCGGCACAAATCAATCGGGTGATCAGAGGACAACTCGTTATACATCTTTGGGTGGGACTTGCCAAAATCAATAGCGGTATATCCGCCGTTTAAAGTGGGAAGTTTTTGCTTGATGATATCGGCCTGAATGGTAACACCCAAATGGTTTGCCTGAGCCGTAATGTCCGTAGCAGTGTGATAGTCCTTGCCGTCTTTTTTGAAATCACTGTTGCGCAAATAACACCACAGAATCGTGGCCATTCCAAGATCATGGGCTTCTTCAAAAGCCTCTGCAACTTCTACTATCTGACGTGACGATTCCTCTGAACCAAAGTAAATGGTGGCTCCGATGGCAGCAGCGCCCATATTCCAGGCATCGCTGACACTTCCAAAAGGAATCTGATCGTATTTGTTCGGATATGAAAGCAATTCGTTGTGGTTGATCTTTACCACAAATGGAATTTTGTGGGCGTATTTTCTGGAACACATGGCCAACACTCCAAAGGTGGATGCCACTGCATTACAACCGCCCTCCAACGCAAGTTTTACAATGTTTTCGGGATCAAAATAAATGGGATTCGGGGCAAATGAAGCTCCGGCACTGTGCTCAATTCCCTGATCTACCGGAAGGATTGAAAGGTATCCGGTTCCAGCCAGATGGCCGGAGTGGTACAGCCGGTGCAGGTTGTTCATTACTTGCTGGTTTCGGTTCGAATGTGAAAATATCCGATCTACAAAATCTCCACCAGGTAAGTGCAATTGCTCTTTCAGTATGGTTTTCGATTGGTAATCGAGCAATTCAGACGCCTTGTCGCCCAGTAAGTTCGAAATTTTTTCGAGTGTCATTGTCAATGTTTTGTAAGGTCCGGAAACAAGGGTGCAAAGCTAATAAAAGTTTGTGTACTGAAGGCGAATTTAAAAGGGATAACCGATCCCAAGATTCAGATTCAACCGCGGTGAATAGTAGTCAGCGCGTTGACTTGGATTCTCGTCGTTGTATTGATCGACGCGTTGATTGAAATCATTTTTCGGTTGAAAAACCCACCTTTCGCCAAGTGCCATGGCAGGGTCGTGCAACTGCATGGCCAGATCAAACCGGATGATAAAAAAGTCGAAATTCAGCCGCAATCCCAAACCTGCGCCCATGGCAATTTCGGTTATGAAACGATCTAAGGCAAAGTCACCTCCAGGTCGCAACGGATCGGGTTTCAGTTGCCATACATTTCCGGCATCTGCAAACAATGCCCCCTCAATGATACTGATTAGTTTTTGTCGGTATTCTACATTGAACTCGAGCTGCGTTTCACCGATCCTGTCATACGTGGTTCTAACCGATGAATAAGAACCGGGTCCCAACGTTTGAATCTGCCATGCGCGAATTCCATTAACCCCCCCGCTGAAAAAGCTTTTTTCAAATGGCAGTACTTCGAGATTGCGAAGCGGTACACCAATTCCACCAAAAAAGCGGAAAACCAGCGACGTATTCTCATCGATGCGACGATAATACCTTAGGTCGTGGTCTGTTCTGATATAATGTGCATATCGGATATTCGCAAGACGATAACTACCGAGCGTGTCGCGTTCAGCTCCGACAATACCCATTATTGCATTGAGTGTATTTCCGGCGGTTTCTACATTTACACGATAATAGAAGGTGTGTCTTTTCCGCGTGATTATCTGATTGTTGAAGATATAAGAAACCCTGAAGGCCGATATCAGGTGATCGGAGTAACTGGCATTCAGAAAAAGATCGTTCAGGTCATCGAGTCGCTGTTGAAATTCTTGTGATTTGTTGATTTTGATCAGACTTGCTTCAAGCGGACTAACGATCCATGTCTTGTATCTTGATTCTTGCCAGCGATAACTCAAAGAAGTTTTGAGCATGTTGCGCTGAAAGTCCGGTCTGCGCTGAAACCCGTACGACAAACGCCAGATCGTATACGGCCTTGCCGATTTCGCGATTTTGTTCAGATCAATTGGGAACAGGAATTTTGGTATGGTTAGGGAAATTTCCGGAACAAACTCAACGGTGTTGAACACAGTTTGGTCTTGTAAACTGGTAGAAGTCTCTCCCGCAGTAGTTGAGCCCGTTAATAATTGCTGTGCCTCAAAAGCACCGGATACTTTAATTCGGAACACTTCAGCTCCACGGAAAAAATTTTTATTCCGATAAGTTACCGAACCTGCAGTGCCGAAAAATCCGCTGTTGTGCGTTCCACGGGTTTCGAAAATAAACTGTTGTTTTTTTGCAGGTGTCAATAGTATCTGGCTGTTCAGGAAACCTTCGTCTTTTACATCTGATGGAAGACGTTCAAATTTGATATTCACCGCGCTGAAAATATCCAACGCGTTCAGCGATCGGTATGTTCCTTCCAACAGGCTTTGATCAAAGTACTGACCTGTTTCAAATCGAACATTTTGTGCAATAATGCTCGGTTTAATTTTTAGTTCCTGATCTCCGACAATTTTATAACTCCGGTATTCTACGGTATCGAGAAACTGGATATTCCCACCAATGTTTGCAAATGGATCATAGCTGCGGTTGACAATGACTTCGTTGATTTTATAACGAATGTGGTTCCTTTCAAGCATCGAATCGGGATTGAGCGGGTCAGGTTCCAGTCTCTGATGAATCCCCATCAACAAATCAACATTTAGATCACCGATGGTACTGTCGACCTGAAAATAAATATCGTCCTTGGTAAAATCATAGTATCCGTTGTTTTTGAACCGATTCGTTAGCATTTCCCGTTCTTTGTCCATGTTGACAACGCTGAAACGATCATCCTCCTTGATGTGGCTGCGGTAAAGAATTTCATCCGCAAAATACTTCAGGTTCGGATCCGGTATTACCCTTGTAATTTTGCGTATGGTATATTCCGGTCCGGCGGTTACATAATAATGAACCACCGCTTTTTTATTTCCGGGGAATTTTATTTCATGCGTTACCTCGTTCTTAAAATATCCTTCCTTTAGCAGATATAAACTGATCTGATTGGCCGAACGCAAAGCAAGCGAACTATCCAGCAATACGGGTGGTGTACCGACGCCGTACTGCAACCACTCTCCGAAAGTTCTCTTATATCGCCGCGGCTTCTTCCCCTCAGCCATCCGCACTTCGTTTTTTCTCGTGTGTTTGGCTCTTTTTTTTTCGGCGTTTTCATTCACTACTTTGGGGTTGGGCAGATTGTGTGCCCACAACGAAAGTTTGAACAAACCCAGAAAACGCGGATTGGGTTGTTGTTTAATGATGTCGTCCATGGTCTGACGACTCACTGCAGGATCATCAGAAACGTGAATTTTGTTGGTTGCCAACAGGTGCTCTCCTTCCGACAACCGTCTGGTCGGGCCACAGGAAGAAATTGCCATTAACATTGCCAACAGCCCGATAATATGTGCCGAACTTAAATTCAAATGTTTTTCTTTGCTTCTATAGCTTGAACTTGCGAAAATACTGACCCCTCGATAGAAAATGGTAACAAATAACGAAATAAAGCGGGTGCGATCCCTCCTTCAAAAAAAGTACCGCAATCAATACGGGCAATTTGTTGTGGAAGGAGTAAAGCTGGTAAAGGAATTGGCGGCATCGGATTTTAAGATTGTCAGCGTGTTTGCAACCAGAGATCAGACCGAGGGATTGTCTGGAATCAAAGAAATCACAGTCGTATCGAATGAGCAGATCAACAGAATGAGCGGACTCATCACTTCACCGGGAATTCTCGCTGTGGCAGCCATTCCTGAAACAAGTCTGCCTGAAATTATTTCGGGCTGGACCATTGTTCTGGACGATTTGAATGATCCGGGAAATATGGGTACGGTGTTGCGCATTGCCGATTGGTTCGGAGTTCATCGTATAATTTCCTCGCCAAACAGTGTGGATGCATTCAATCCAAAAGTGGTGCAATCCAGCATGGGGGCAATTTTCAGGGTTCCGGTTTTTTCTATGGAAATTGGACCATGGCTCGACACAGTCCGACAACCACAAGTTCCGGTTTTTGCTGCGGATATGGATGGCGTCTCGCTTGATAATTTGGTGTTTCCGGAACAGGGAATCTTGATTATGGGCAGTGAATCGCATGGTGTCAGTCCGGAACTGGAAGGTAAAATTGACGGCAAAATTACCATTCCGGGTAAAGGAGGAGCAGAATCTCTAAACGTTGCAGTAGCGCTTGGGATTATTTGTTCGCGCTTGCCAATTCAATAATTGCTGCACAACGGGCAGCGCATTTTTCACCGTCAATGGCTGCGGAAACAATTCCGCCGGCGTAACCTGCACCTTCTCCGGACGGATACAAACCTCTTATGGAAATATGCTGCAAAGTCTCCGGATCTCTGGGTATGCGCACAGGAGAAGATGTCCGGGATTCCACTCCGACCAGCACAGCATCCTGACTTAGGTATTTGGGCATTTTCCGGATTGCCTCTCGAAACCCTTCACGCAGCAAATCAGCTACCTTTTCAGGCAAAATTGTGTTCAGATCCGCCGAAACTATTCCCGGTTGATAAGACGATTTTGGAAGATCGGTTGAAATCTTTTTCTGTAGAAAATCAGTGAGTCTCTGCGCAGGAGCGTGCTGTGTTTTTCCTCCGGCTATCCACGCTTTGTGTTCAACAGAAGCCTGAAATTCCATAGCTGCGAGTGGTCCGGCGGAAGAAAAATTCTTCCAGTCCCGCTCATCAACGGTGACTACTACGCCGGAATTGGCAAAGAGATTGTTTCGTTTTGATGGTGACCACCCGTTGGTTACCACTTGATCTTGTTCTGTAGCGCAGGGTGCAATAATTCCTCCGGGACACATGCAAAAGGAATACACTCCACGACCCTGAACCTGAGCCGTCCAGTTGTAGGCTGCCGGAGGCAAAGATTCCGGTCTGGTGTCGCAGTGATATTGGATTTGGTCGATCAGCAATTGTGGATGTTCAATCCGTACTCCGAGCGCAAATGGTTTGGCTTCAATTTCCACCCCTTTTTGATGTAGTAGCCGAAAAATATCGCGTGCAGAGTGGCCGGTAGCGAGAATCAGGTGATCAAACTTCAGCTTTTTCTTTTGGTTGATTTCTATTCCCCGAATCCTCCCGTTCTCAATGATCAAATCGGTGAGTTTGGAGTTGAATCGAACTTCTCCGCCATTGGCAATTATGGCTTCGCGCATGGCCACGATGATTTGCGGAAGTTTATTCGTACCGATGTGCGGATGGGCATTCACCAGAATATCCGGATCGGTACCAAACTGGATAAATGTTTCGAGCACCGATCGCACATCTCCGCGCTTTTTGGAGCGGGTGTACAATTTTCCGTCCGAATAAGTTCCGGCTCCACCTTCGCCGAAGCAGTAGTTCGATTCAGGATTTACAATCTGATCCTTGTTTATAGCCGCAAGATCTCTTCTCCGTTGTCGCACGTCTTTTCCACGTTCAAATACAATTGGCTTAATTCCCAATTCAATCAGTTTCAGCGCTGCAAAAAGTCCGGCAGGACCGGATCCCACAATTGCTACTGTCGGCTGCTCGTGAACCGACATAAACCGTCGAATGTGATGTGTGGTTTCAGGTGGAGTTTCACCTGACCATATCAAAATCCGAAACTGAATAATGATGGTTCTTTTGCGCGCGTCAATGGAACGACTCAGGATTTTGAATCCGTCAATAGATATTTTTTCTCTCCGAAGATGATCTTGTATCGCCTTCTTAAGTGTTTCACGATCCTCAGCAATTTCCGGCGAAACGCGAAAGTCGATGATGCTTTTTGAATCTGCCATAAAATGCGTGGCTATCCCTCAAAGGTAAGCGAAACCATAAATGTGCGCGTGCGAAGAGATTGGATGGGGCGGGAGAAAATGGTATCATCGTCGATGAGCAGATTGGGTATACCAACGCTGAGCTTCAATTCTATTCCGAGTTTGAAATAGGGCAGAAAAAAATCGAAACCGCCACCGACTTCAGCGGAATAATCGTGTTGATTTAGCTTGATGATCAACTCATCTGCCAAAACATTCCGCACATCCTTTTGCGACGCCACGTCCAGACTGTACTTCCCGCCGAATAAAACATACACCGCAAAGTTATTGATGCGGTTGGAACGGTATTTAAAGTTGAGCGGGAAATCGATAAAGGTAGATTCGATCCGTTTGGCATATGTTTCTGTTTCTTCCGGACCTTCGTAAAATTCATAATGCACAACCCGATCCTGAAATGAAAGAGAGGGTACAAAACGCAACGCAAAATTGTTCAACAGTTTTAACTGTGTCACAATTCCCAGGTTGAAACCAGCGGCACTACCGGGGTACATGCTCAAAAGGGAATCGGAAAAAGAGGTGTTCAGGTTTTGATCCAGATAACTGCCCGAGCTATTGACCCCCAGCATGAAACCGAAATGGTATCTGCGGTCGTCAAAACCCTGTAGGTTTTTTTGTTTGATACCCCCACCTCCGCGCCGTTGTGCGTAACTGAAAGCAACAGTGCAAAGCAGTAGAAAGGTGAGTATGTATTTTAATGATGGCAAATGTTATTTTTTCAGGTTGCAAAGGTAAAAAAACGGTAAGCGTGGTGTATTATTTTTCAGCGAGGTATATGGTGGCGATTCCTCCGCTTACCGGATAACGTCGGCATTTCGAAAAACCGGATTTCAAGGTTATCGAAACAAAGGCTTTACCTTCAGGAAATGCCATCACAGATTGAGGTAAATAGGTATATGCCGACTGATCCCTGGAAACAATTCTTCCGATAGCAGGCATCATAAATTTGAAATAGAAAAAGTACAGCTGTCGGATCGGAAACTTTTTTGGTTTTGAAAACTCAAGGATAGCCACCTGGCCACCCGGTTTCAGAACGCGCACCATTTCGCGAAGTCCTTTTTCCAAATCTTCGAAATTGCGTACACCAAAGCCAACTGTAATAGCATCGAAACTTCCATCCGGGAATTCGAGATGCTCGGAATCTCCTATTTTCAATTCGATTACTCCGGTTTTTTTGCGCCGCATGACTTTCTCTTTTCCGACGTTCACCATTCCTTTTGAAATGTCAACGCCCACTACTTTCTCCGGGTCAAGACGCAGCGCTTCGAAAGCAAAATCGCCGGTACCGGTCGCAATGTCAAGAATCTTCCGTGGCTGCAATGGTTTCAACAGGCGGATTGCTTTTCTGCGCCACAGCACGTCAATTCCGAGAGAAAAAAAGTGGTTCAGAAAATCGTAGCGACCGGCAATGTTGTTGAACATTTTCGCGACCTGTTCTTTTTTGCTTCCGTCTGCACTATAGGGTTTAACCGAAGGTTCTTGGGGTTGAGTCATGGAAGGTGTAACAGGCTTAGTGACAGAAAGGTTTAACGCGTAGGATTCAGAAGGCTAGCTTCATTATAGAATTGATCTCTATCGATTGGAACCACACCTACGTTTTCGCAAACCAATCCGCCGGCAAGATTCGACAACCGGGCTAAAATTTCAGGTTCGAGGTCCAATGCAAGACACAACGCGGCAACGCTGATTACAGTATCTCCAGCCCCGGAAACATCGATGATTTTGCGGCTGTGCGCCGGAAGTTGAACCCATTGCTCGGCCGTACTACAAGCCACTCCGCGTTCCGAAAGGGTGACCAGCGACATTTTGTTTTGTAAAGTTGATTCCAGCTTGCGCACGGCTTTTTGCAGAGAGGCATCAAAATCGTCGTCAAAATCAATTTTTAAACCTTCGCGCAGTTCTTTCAGGTTGGGCTTGAATAGATCGACTCCCCGATAACTCAGAAACTGATCTTTTTTTGGATCTACAGCGGTGAGAATTCCTTTTTCGCGGCAGATGCGAATCACCGAATCTATGACTTCTTCGGAGAGCACACCTTTGTTGTAATCCTGCATGATTACCACATCGATTCGATGGTTGTCGAGCAGCTTTTGAAAATGTTCTAGCAATGCCGCACTTTCGGTGTCGTTCAGTAAATCGGTTTTTTCCTGATCGACGCGCAGCAGGTGTTGTTCGCTGCTGATGATTCTTGTTTTTACTGTTGTCGGACGAAATTCTGAACGAACCATGGCTTCACCACTGAGTCCACTTTCGGACAATAATTTCCCGAAAAGATCTGCTTTGTCGTCGTTTCCGATCACCGAGCAAATCAAAGGTCTGGCACCCATCGCCGCAATGTTCAGTGCGACGTTCGCCGCGCCTCCCAGACGATTTTCTACGTTGGTAACACTTACAATCGGAACCGGAGCTTCCGGCGAGATGCGTTCTACTTTTCCCCAGAGATAGCTATCCAACATTACGTCACCGACGATGAGGACGTTGAGGTCTTCGAACTTTTTAAACGTTTCTGCGAGTTGAGGAGCAAGCACTACGAATGAAGTTTTAGAACCGCGTTTTTAATTCTTTCCATTGCCTCGGACAGCAATTTTTCCGAAGATGCGTATGAAATGCGTATGCAGCCCGGAGCGCCAAATGGATTGCCGGATACTACGGCCACGTGGGCTTCGTTCAGCAAAAAGTCACACAAATCATCCGGGGTAGCTATGGCTTTTCCGTTGAAAGTGGTATTCAACAATGCAGTGATATCGGGCAAAACATAAAATGCTCCCTCCGGACGATTCACTTTAAATCCCGGAATTTCCTCGAGCATGCTCAATACCAAATCACGACGGTGTTTGAACGCATTTCTCATGTCTGCAACCACTTCCGGATCAGCCTCTACGGCAGCTTTTGCGGCGCGCTGTGCAATGCTGCTCGGAGCCGAAGTTATCTGACCCTGAATTTTCGTGCACGCTTCTGCAATCCACAACGGAGCACCGATGTACCCGATTCGATAGCCGGTCATGGCAAAGGCTTTTGAAACACCGTTTACAGTAATGACTCTTTCATCCATTTGAGGCAGTTGGCCAATGCTAAAATGTCCTCCGCGGTAGTTGATGTGCTCGTAAATTTCATCGCTTACCACATAAAGATTCTCATGGCGCAACACAATTTCCGCCATGGCCTCCAACTCGTTGCGGCTGAAAACGCTTCCAGAAGGATTGCCCGGTGAACTGAAAATAATGAGTTTGGTTTTTGGAGTAATAGCAGCTTCCAGTTGTTCTGCAGTGATTTTAAAATCCTGTTCAATTCCCGCGGGAATTACGACGGGTATTCCACCGGCCAGTTTTACAATTTCGGAATAACTGACCCAGTAAGGAGCCGGAAGAATGACCTCTTGTCCGGGGTTGATCAGGCTCAGGCAAATGTTGGCGATACTTTGTTTTGCGCCATTCGACACCACGATTTGATTTGCGGTATAGTTCAACCCATTGTCACGATTAAACTTTTCAGCGATGGATTTGCGAAGATCCA
>CAZJLZ010000270.1:0-2753 GCA_964546775.1 uncultured Cryomorphaceae bacterium
GGAAATTTCCATGTTGATGGTCGTGGAACCGCTTTCGCCTCTGAATTGATTCTGGAAGAGAACGAGCCTGGAAATCCTTATGACGTTACGCCTAAGTCAGAAAATGAAATAGATGACATAAAATCTGCTTTTATGGGAATCGATCGATACCTCAAAATGCCGACCCTGGATTATGATGCTATTCATCACATCGACATGCATTTTCGACTTATGGATGAAGAAACACTTCTGGTTGGGGAGTTTCCGGAGGACATTTCAGATGGCCCTCAAATCAATGCAAATATTGAATACCTGATCAGCAATTACAATTCGATTTGGGGAACGCCATACAAGGTGCATCGGATTCCGATGCCTCCAAGTACTGCCGGAAATTATCCCGGCTGGCCTTTTGGAAATGGTTATTACAGAACCTATACCAATAGCTTTTTTACAAACGGAACCTATGTTATGCCAACTTACCGGGAAGAATATGACACAACGGCTTTCCGGATTATTGAAGAACTGCTTCCGGGGTATAACATCGTCGGAATTGACTGTGACAATGGGAACAATCCTATCATTTCCGCCAGTGGAGCGATACACTGTATCACCAAAGAAATTGGCGTAAATCACCCGCTTTTCATCAGTCACCAGAGATTGGAAGACACCGATAACACAATCGATGCCTATCCGTTGAGCGCCATCATCAAGCACAGTTCCGATATTGCATCGGCATCGGTATTCTGGAGGACTTCCGGCACTGTTGAATATACCGAAGACGCACTCACTCTGGTTGATCCTGTTGAAGACATTTGGACCGGATCCATTCCCGCACAATCTCCAGGAACAGAAGTTCAATATTACATTCACGCTGAAGCAAACAATGGCAAAACGATTAACAGACCCATTCCTGCCCCGCAGGCTTATTATCCATTCAAAGTGTTTGGTATCACCAGCACATTGGACAACGATTTAAAAATCGGATTTACTGAGGTTTTTCCAAATCCGGCTTCAGCGATTACGTACATCGGAATCAACAGCCTGAGTTCAGAAATGGCAAATGTATATCTGACGGATATACATGGGCGGATAGTCGAACAGATCTATAACGGTCTGTTAAATGTAGGTAAGAACAAATTTTTTCTCGACGCTTCAAAGCTTTCTTCAGGAATGTATTTGATCGTCGTGCAAAACGAACGCGGCGAAATGGAAACAGAACGGCTGGTTGTTCGATAAATCGTGATACGGGTTATCACAAAACAAAAAAATAATCTATCATTTTGTTCCGATTAAAACCCCACACACACTACGTCTTACACCGTATTTCGACCGACAACACGACAGTAATTTGGAGGTGTGTTTGCGTATTTAAGAAAATGTTTCTATCATTGTCGGCGATTAACCGAAATCTAAACCCTTAAAAATTGAAATTATGAAAAAGGTATTATTAGTTGTTGCAGTTGTTGGTACTTTTGGTATGACTTCATGCAAAAAATGTGAAGATTGTACTTTTACTGCATTTGGAGTAACATCTGCTGAGCAAGAATTTTGCAAAGATGAACTGGATGCTGCGAAAGCTGCTGGTTACGATTGTAAATAATCTGATTTAAAAAATCGACTAAAGCCGGGAGAGATCTCCCGGCTTTTTTTATTTGAAATAAATTGAGACTGTTCGTTCAATTATTGGGTGTTGTTCTTTTTGGTTGGATGGGATTATCTCTGTTGCTTCAAACAGAACAAGCTAATTACCGGATTGTAGAATACTATATCCCTCATTGGATCGGTGCTGCAATTTTTCTGAGGATTATTGCCGCTTTGTTTCTGACATTGGCTTTCTTACAATTGACCGGGGCCATCAGAGGAGCCAATCGTTTCTTCTTACTTGTCCTGTTGATTCCTGTCGCAGATCAATTTCTCTTTCTTCTCGGTTACAATAAATTTGAACCTCTCTTCCTCCTTTATAGATCTCTTTCAGAAATAGTCATTCAGATTCATGCCGTGTTTCTGTTTTTTCTTCTGCTTTTCTTTTATTCGACACCGGCCCTTCAAGTAAATAAAAAGTGGATTTTGCACGCAAGTGTAATTATAGCCATCGGATTATCCTTTATCCGCCCCATTTACGTATTGGATTGGCAAAGTCCTCAAAATGAAAAGAGCCAATGGAATTCGAAACAAATAGAAGATTTTCTATCAACGAACAACGCAAGACCTTCGCAAGAAAACTATTTGGTAGCATTTTTTACCGCTTCATCCCCGCATTGTGCCGTTGCAGCTATTAAACTTGCAATCAACAACCGGAATGAAGACTTGCCACAGACCTTTGTTGTTTTCAGAGGTGGACAAAAAGAATCCGAAGATTTTCTGAAACAATACAGTTTGACCCAAACAGAACTGGTCTTAATTGACCGCGAAACTTTTTTCCACTACGCAGGAAACACGGTACCTTCTGTTTTCTATGTGACTTCATCCAAGGAAGTCCATCACTATGTAAGATCTGAACTCGGGTACAGGGCACTGGATTATATTCGGAACACGAATGATAACTGATTTGATTTAAACACATCAAATAGCTAATTTTGCCAGCTGTTAAACCTAACCTTTTGATCATGAAAAAATTAATAATGGCCGGTGCGCTTGTAGTTTTTGCCGCATCCTTTACCTCCTGCAAGAAGTGTGTTGAGTGTTCGCATGCCGTTTATGGAGATACCGATGAGTACTGTGGTGCCGACGCTTTTCAGCGCGACATCTATAAATCGAGTATGGAAGCGAGTGGG
>CAZJLZ010000271.1:0-4712 GCA_964546775.1 uncultured Cryomorphaceae bacterium
ATGATCATGATGTTACCGACCAGTAGTTTAAAATACTTTTTGTCTACATTGAAATACCGGACCTCAAGTATGCCGTTGGTATTGACTCCGGTAAAGACGATCAAGACACCAAGCAATGAGATAAAATTGGCCACTGCTCCATAATCGTCAGGGGCGAGAAATTTGGTAATTATCGGCGCCAACAGAAATGGTATTGCGCGATTCACAATACTGGAGCCCGAAAATATCAGGGTATTCTGAAGGATTTTTAGGCGAAGAATTCTACCGATCAATGTTCAGCACATTTGTAATCAATGCCGCCTGGCTGGCGTTTCAACAAATGTAGAAATAGTTTTTAGTGCACCGGAATATATCACCACCTGACTTCGGCCTCTAAACGCAATACGGTATATTTGTACGAACAACACAACCATGGCAGACAAAAACATAGAAATTGCCGGTATTCAACAGGAAATCGAAAAATACATCGGACTTGGTCCCGGGAGTATAGTGTTTGATTTTGATGAAGTTGATCGTAATATTGAATTGCGGGTAATTACCGTGAATCCACGTCACCGCCAATCGTTTCTTTTTCACCAGACGTCGGGAAGCGATAAGGTAGAAGCGCTTAAGGCGATGATAGATTATGTGAAGAACTACAAAGAAAAAGAGAGTTCATACACTATCCAGTGGCGCATCAAGGGCGAGGATCACCTCAATACATCTTATTTCAGCGCTAAAAATGTTCTCGGTGCACTGGATAAATTATACTATGGTCGTGATCCAAACTCCATCACTGTTTTCAGTGTCATTTTAAACCCCATGACCTAATGAAACCGCACCGACTTGAAATCCGGTTTGCAGATATAGATGTTATGGGGCATGTGAACAATGCCATTTATCTCAATTATTTTGAGCAGGGCCGGATTCAGTACTTCAATCAGCGCATCGGCGGTGAATGGAATTGGGATACATACGGCATCATAGTAGCCCGGAATGAAATCGATTACCTTCAGCCGATTCTGCTAAACGACGAAGTATACATCACCGTTGCGTTCGGAACCTTAGGTAACAAGAGTTTTCAAATGGAAATGCGCGTTTTCAAAATGCAGAAAGGAAATGAAATAGATTGTGCCTTGGGAAAGGTCACAGTGGTATGCTACGACTACATAAAAAAATGCACCATACCTGTGCCGGATATTTGGAAGACGGCCGCCGGAAACAAGGCAACGTAGACCACATCGGAATGTTCAAAGAAAAAGCCGGATATACATTGTGCATCCGGCTTTAATATTTTAGTTGATGAATATATTAGTGCTCCTTCTGACTTAACAGATTCCCGTTTTCGTCATACATGTATGAGATGTCCACTTTGGAATCGTCGGCGTAACTAATATCGTAGCGCAAAATGCCTTCGTCATCCCATATTTTCCAGTTGCCGTGTTTCTTGCCGTTCTTAAAATTGGCCACTGCTACCTGCTGACCTTGCTCATTCCAGCGCTTCCACTCACCCACTTTCTCACCTTGGGCATATTGTCCTTGTTCTTTAATCGTACCATCTTTATGATACATAACAAAAACACCATGTTCTACACCATCTTTCATTTCCTGGGACATATTAACCTGACCATCTTCATGGAATGTTTTTTTGACCTCCTGCTGCGCAATAGACGCAGTCGACATTAAAAATAAGCTGGCGAAAAATATTTGCTGAATCAGTTTCATAACCCTTTGTATTTAGCATCGGCAGGAAACATTCCCGACTTGTTTTGTTAACGCTAAATTAACACAAAAGTTAATTCGCCAATGTTAAGTTTTACTAACAGCTGATATATAGGAACTTACAATGTTACCGAAATGTTAACTTACACACATGCGCCGAACAGGTTATGGTTATGGTTCAGGCACAAAAACGAAAACATTAAGAAAAGGAATACCCTTAAAGGTTGGACAACTCAATCAGCGTATAGGCGTCGGCAGATGATGCCGGAATTGTTTGGATCTTGTAGGAGATGTATTCAACAGTTAGTTTAGAGTCATCTTCAACTTCTGCTACAAATTCGAAAAATCCGTTGGGGTCGGTATAAACGACATGATTGCTTTCGGAAAGAACCACTTTGGCCCCAATAATGGCCTCGCCGGTTTTTTCATCCACTACCTGTCCGCTTACATTCATCCACTTTGATTCATACGGTCCGAATGCACTTAGCACGAGAAATAGAGCTGAGAAGATTATCGTTCTGATCATGCCGTCAAAATTAATCTGTCCGGCAATCATCCACAATGAAAAACAGTTATTTACTCTTGAAGTTATTGTTACCGAAATATTAAGAGAACCTATTTTAGTTTGCTTTTCATTTCTATCCAACGGGACATATATTCGGTGCTGCGCATCGAGTGATGCTGTAATATGGCGCCGGTAAAATTGTTCCGCCGATGTGCAGCAATATTCTCCCTAAGATCTTCCAGTTTTCGAGTCAACCGCTCCCGATGCACGTCAGCATTGAAGCAAGTCTTCAGGATTTCCGCTCCCCTTATACCAGCAGCACTCCATCGCAAGCGATCGGTATACAAGTCAACGGCTGCACGAGCAAAATCTTCCTCAGAATCTGCCACAACGCCACACCAGTCGAGCTGTCCGTGCATTCCTTCAGCCCCAACGGAAGTCGTAACGCTCGGAGTTCCGCATTGCATTGCAGTAATCAGTTTACCCTTTAACCCCGCGCCAAAACGCAACGAAGCGAGAAATACCCTCGCCGTTTTTTTCATCTCTTCTGCATACACTGCTCTTCCATGGACCAGGAAACCTGCTTTTGGGTTGTGAAGGTTCTCTATATTCTTCGGCAGGTATGCCCCATACACATGCATGTTTACCTCTGGCAACAGCTGCCGGATTTTGGGCCAGATAAGCTTCTCCAGGAAAAGTACAGCGTCTGTATTCGGTGCGTGTAAGAAATTACCGATGGTGACGAAATCTCTACGCTCGTCAAAATCTGACGCTTGAGTTGATGAGTCATTATCACTGGCAGGAATCATAAATGGTATATACAGCAACAAATTTTTCGGAACAGAATAAACCTGCTCCAGAATTTCAATTTCGACTTCGGAAATGATCAACGAGAGGTCACAACGATAAATGGCCGCTATTTCCCGGATGGCCACTTCGTTCATCAAATCCACTTCTGAAAATAGACGGTTCTCCTCAACGGCACGTTGTCGGGCATTTCGCAAACCATGCAAATCTTCCGTATCGAGAATGCGAATGGCATCCGGACAGTTCTGTGTCACCCGCCAACCAAATTGTTCTTCGGTCATGAAGCGATCAAAAATTACCAGATCCGGTTGGAGATTTTGAATGAACGCGTCGAATTCCGAATCGTTTAGACGAATGATTTCACAGCGGACATTCCACTTTTCGAGGTCAGCACTATGAACGCTTGCTGCTGCGGCACTGGCAAAATTGATTTGCCCCAGATGAGAAAGCGCCTCAATGAGCTGAATCATTCTGCTACCGGCAGCCGACGATGCGGGCTCGGGCCAGTGTTTGCCAATGATGAGAATCGTTTTCAAAGAAATTCTGTTACCCATGCATGGTTTCTTCTTTGCCGTACTTTTCCATCAGCGAACCTTCGTACTGCAAAAACTCTTTCCAGCGTTGATCAACATCCAGATCACAATATTTGCGAGCCAGACGCAGATAGGTGGTGTAGTGATTGGCTTCTGAAACCATCAATTCGCGATAGAATTGACAAAGATCCTGATCCTCCAGGTTTTCCGACAGCATTCGGAAGCGCTCACAGCTCCGGGCTTCAATCATTGCTGCAAACAACAAGGCTTCGGCAAGCTGATGCTTTCGGCTACCTCCCTTTTTGATGAATTTTGCAAGATCCCGAACATAATTGTCCTGCTTCTCAAAACCAAGGATGTACCCACGAGCTTTAATTTTCTCATTTACCTGTTGAAAATGTTCCAATTCCTCAAGAGCAATTGAAGTAAGTGTTTCAACCAGTCCGGGATATTCCGGGAAGCGGACTACTGTTGAAATGGCATGAGACGCTGCTTTTTGTTCGCACCAGGCATGATCGGTTAGAATTTCGGAAAGATTGCCAGCGGCAAGTCGAACCCACCGTGGGTCCGTTGGAAGCCGGAGGCCTAGCATAACTTTTTCGGATGTGGACATGCAGCAAAGATAGTCGTTAAGAAGTTTCCTTATAACAATTGAGCTTCGTCCAAATCCTTGTAAATTTACGAGCTATGGATCCCTGGATTTCTATCGACGATCAATTACCGGCTGACGAGGAGCGGGTTCTGGTGTTTATTCCGACAAATGAAGTTTTTCTCCCCGGAAAAACAGGAGAAACGGCTCGTATTACAGTGCTGACAATGAAGTTTCACCACAATTTTTTCTCTGAAGAAAAAGCTGCAGCAAAAAATACAGCTCGTCATTTCTGGGTTGGAGAAGGTCAGAGCAATCATTTTTTTGAAGATATAACTCATTGGCGTCCTATGCCAGAACCACCGGATGTAGGTTGAATCTCTGAAAATCAGAATGCAACTTGAGTTTGTTTGATCAACCCTTTGTGGCGCATGAGCATGAATTCGTCAAAAGCATTTCGAATTGACAATCCACATTCTGCCAGATTTTTTGAATCGCTCAAAAACAACAACATGTTCCTGTCGCATATCAATAACAGCTTTGGATTGATGGGGTTGAATACACCCTGCTCGATTCC
>CAZJLZ010000272.1:0-2991 GCA_964546775.1 uncultured Cryomorphaceae bacterium
CTACTGTTTCTATAGACGAGAAAGGGCTGCAAGCGTCGAGTTTCTCTCTCTATCCGAACCCTGTGCGGGACGGATTTAATCTCAAAAGCACACATGAAATTTCCGGTGATATCGACATCCTGCTTACTGATATTCAGGGAAGGCTTGTGCGACAATACGGCACATTTCATTTTACCTACTTAAGCCATCAATGGTTCGATGTAAAAGGCATTGTGCCAGGTCAATATCTGCTGATATTAGCAGATGGCCAAAATCAAACTGCGCTTCGGCTTATGGTTCGGTAATTACAGATTAAGAAAGCATTATCGACCGGCGGATTATTCTGCTGGTCGTTTTTGTGTTGAAAAAACCTGCCAAATACCAACGCATGTTAAACATTGCTCATCCTCATTCAAGGTCATTTATTTGCTGTAACTTTGGTGGAGGTACAAAACACTTTATAATTTTTATCGTTTTCAACCTGTGTCGACGGAAACTACATATCAATATCGCGCCCTAATTGCCCGGCTCGATGCTTTTATCCGGAAATATTATAAAAGTCGGATTATCAAAGGCATTCTGTACAGTGTGGGCTTAATTCTTTTGTTCTATCTGCTCGCGGCAGTGTTGGAGTATTTCGGTCATTTCAGCAGCGGTGTGCGAAGTGTTTTGTTTTATGGATTGTTAGCGGCTTCTGTTGGGGTGGCAGTTGTATATGTTGCAATTCCTCTGGGGAAGCTCCTACGTCTTGGTAAAACCATTTCCCATTCCGAAGCTTCTGCCATTATTGGAACGCATTTCGACGAAGTAAAGGACAAACTGCTCAACGTGCTCCAGCTCGAAACGCAAAGCCGGGAAATTCCGTCCGACTTGTTGTTGGCAAGTATTGACCAAAAAATTGCAGAACTGAATCCGGTTCCGTTTACAGACGCGGTTGATCTTAGTGAAAACAAACGCTATTTAAAATTTGCTTTACCCCCTTTGGTGGTGTTGGTTTTGTTGTTGATTGCCGCCCCGAATGTCCTCACGGATTCTACCAACCGGATTGTTCGACACGGTGAGGCCTTTGAACCAGTAGCCCCATTTCAGTTTGTAATTGAAAACTCCTCCTTGCAAACTCCAACCAATGAAGATTTTGAGTTGAACCTTCGCCTGGAAGGGAACGAAATTCCTGAAAATGTTTATTTATCGATCGACGGACAAACTTTAAAAATGAAAAGTGGCGGCAAGTTCAGATACCGCCACACATTTAACTCGGTACAAAAAGACATTGCCTTTGTTTTTGAAGCCGGCGGATTTCAATCCGGACCGCATCAAATCAGTGCCATCCCTGCTCCGGTATTGCTTCATTTTCAGGTAAACCTCGACTACCCGGCTTATACTCAGCACACGCGCGAACAGCACAAAAATATGGGAAACATCACCGTTCCTCAGGGAACACAAATCAGTTGGAGATTCAACACCAAAGATGTAGACAGTCTGACCATCTGGATGGACGACACGTGGCAACAACCAGAGCGAACCGGAAGCAATAGCTTTGACTATTCTGTTCAGGCAATGCAAAGCGGACGTTATGCTATTCGCGCAACCAATGAGTACTTGCCGGTACGAGACAGTAGTCCTTACAGAATTCAGGTTGTTCCTGACGCTTTTCCATCTGTAGAAGTTGAAGAACGCGATGATAGCACCACGTCAAAATTGAAATATTTTAACGGGCTTTTGAAAGACGATTACGGTTTCACTCGACTTACCTTTAACTATCATTTTGCCGAAACCGCGGATTCCGCGCGAAGCCGCGAAATAATCCGACGCGAACTTAGTTTAGCCTCCGGTCAGACCCAGCAACAGTTTTTCCATTACTGGAACCTCGGGGAATTAAACCTGGCTGCTGGTGAAGTGATTGAATATTATTTTGAGGTATGGGACAACGATGGCGTAAACGGAGCCAAATCCAGCCGCTCGAAAACAAGGATATTTAAAGCTCCTTCAAAAGACGACCTGAATACCCAACGCGATGAATCAGCAGAAAAAATTAAGGAAGACCTTGAAAACAGTATCAGGGAAGCAAAAGATCTTCAAAAGGATGTCGAAGATTTGAGTAAGGAACTGCTTGAGAAAAAAGAGATGACCTGGCAGGATAAAAAGAAGCTTGAAGATGTACTTCAACGTCAGCAGCAAATGCAAAAGCGTATTGATAATTTGAAGAAAGAAAACAAAAACAGCAATCAGAAGCAGCAGGAATATCAAAATGTAAACGAGAAAATACTAGAGAAGCAACAGCACCTGGAGGAACTGTTTGAAGAGCTGATAACCGATGAAATGCGAGAGATGTACGAGCGTCTTCAGGAGTTGATGGAGGAATTGGACAAAGACAAAATTCAACAGGAACTCGATAAAATGCAATGGGATAATAAGGATATAGAGAAAGAGCTGGATCGTGCGCTCGAGCAATTCAAACAGTTGGAATTCGAACAAAAAATGGAAGAGGTTGTTGAGAAGCTCGATGAACTGGCAAAGAAACAGGAAGATCTCTCAAAAGAAAGCAAAGAAGAAAAAACTGATAGCGAGGATCTAAAGGAAAAACAAGATGCTTTGAATGAAGAGTTCGAGAAAATGCGTGAGGAACTGGATGACTTAAAGGAAAAAAACGATGCGTTGGAAACCCCAATCGATCTCGAGGATACAGATGAGCAGGAAGAATCCATTGAAGAAGATATGAACGACAGCTCTGATGAGCTGGAAAAAGACCAGAAACAAGATGCTTCTAAAAAGCAGGAAGGAGCTGCAACCAAAATGAAACAGATGGCCAATAAAATGGCTGCGCAAATGGCCGCTCAACAAGAGGAGGCAGCATCAGAGGACATGGACGCTCTTCGTAAGCTGCTGAACAACATCATTCAGCTTTCTTTCGATCAGGAAGATATCATGGAAGATCTATTGGGAATTGACAGCCGCGATCCGCAGTATACCGATCTGGCGAAAGATCAGAAAGAAGTGAAAGATGACGCCAAA
>CAZJLZ010000273.1:0-2884 GCA_964546775.1 uncultured Cryomorphaceae bacterium
TTCAGAACCTGACGTTTTCGGTAATCCTGCTCAGTATTGTTATTTGCTCGGGATTGGTAATTTACGTGTCCAGCCGGAAAAACGGCATGTGGTATATGAAGAAGTTTTATGCCTCTAAATTGCTCGTCAACGAAGACAGTATGGCCGATGAAGACCAGCATTTGCATAATCTGATCGACGATGAGGATGAAGTTAGAGAGGAAAAGGATTAATCATTCATTAATGATAAATTTCCTGAGGCAGAATACCTGAATTTCAACGCTGATTGATTAAATTGGCTGCAAAGCAATTTTAAATGTCCACATCGAAAATAATTGTTCCCACTGATTTTACCGATTCGGCGAATACGGCACTGCGACAAGCCGCCACGCTGGCCAAATCAACGTATAGTTCTCTGACACTTGTTCATATTTCTGACGAAGACGATCCCAAAGAAGGTGAAAAGCGAGCGCAGGAATTGTGCGACGCCATGCGCAACGAATTCAGAATTGAAATCGACTTCATTCTGGAACCCGGTGATGTTTTTGAAGACATCGGCAGACTCGCGCAAAAACACAAAGCACGGTTTGTGGTGATGGGTACGAACGGAATCCGTGGGATAGTTCAGCACCTTTTTGGAGCGCGCGTCCTAAAAGTTCTGAAAAGCCTGACGGTACCCGCCATTGTGGTGCAGGACGACACACCTGTGCTGGGTCAATTCGCAAAAATATTGCTTCCGGTAGATGATATAGATCCTTTTGAAGAGAAGCTGAACAGCGTGATTCCGTTGGCTCAGTCGTTTCAGTCCAACGTAATGATTTATGCCATCAACCACCCGATGAAAGACGAGGAAAAAGTTCGGAACCACATTAAACTCTCGAGAAAAATGTTGAGCGATGCGGGGGTTTCATTTGCAGAAACTGAGGAGTCTCCGACGGTATTTTCGGTAGGCATCGCGAAACAGACCCTCAGTTATGCCAATAATTGGGGCGCAGACCTCATTGCCATTTCGCTGGCTGATACCGAAAACAAAGGCAACCTCAACCAGGCAGATTGTGAAAGAATTCTCAACAATGATTCGCACATCGCTGTACTTTGTACACCTGAAAAGCTGGAGCGCGGAAAATTGTTTGGATAACGGTTTAAAGTTCTGCCAGTCGGAATTTTTCTTTGGCCATTTCACAAATCTGCCCGCCAATGGCCAATGATGCCGTCGCCGCCGGTGACGGTGCATTCAGCACGTGAATACTTCGATGACCGTACTCGATCCGGAAATCATCTTTGGTATCGCCGTCGGCTTTGAGCAACATGGCGCGCACTCCGGAGCGGCCGGGTTTTAAATCATCCATTTCCAACGAGGGGATCAGGCGCTGAAGCGTTGTCAAAAACAGTTTTTTGGAAAATGCCCTTCGGTATTCGTTGATGCCGAAGCCGATATTGCTGAGGAACAACCGCCACGTACCGGAATAGCTGAGCGCATCGATAGTGTCGTTGAGGTTGAAATCCAGTTTTTTGTACCCTTCTCTTTTGAAAGTAAACACCGCGTTCGGACCACATTCGATGTCGCCGTTGGTCATACGCGTGAAATGCACTCCGAGGAAAGGAAACTGCGGATTCGGCACCGGGTAGATCAGATTTTTAACCTTGTGCTTTGCCCGATCGGTGAGTTCGTAATAATCTCCGCGGAAACCAACCACTTTTTCCGAAATCACGACTTTGTCTTTTTTCGCCATGCGGTCGGCCTGAAGTCCGGCGCAAAAAATGGTATATTTTGCTGAGTAACGGTCTTTGTTGGTGTGCAGCACAGAATGATCGCTGTGCTTTTCAATGGACAGCACTTCTTCGCCCGTGCGGATTTCGCTTTCGGAATTCGTTGCAGTAACCAGTTCGGCCATTTTCTCGGTGGCTGCGCGGAAGTCGATGATGCCCGTTTGGGGCACCCACAATCCGGCAATTCCGAGGCATTCGGGTTCGATTTCTTGAATTTGTTCAGGAGTAATCTTCTCTACACCGGTGAGGCCGTTGGCGATTCCGTTCTGCCGGATTTTCTCCATGTGCGGCAACTCGTTTTCGTGCGTGGCTACGACTACTTTTCCGCAGACATCGTGGGCGATGTGGTGTTCCTTCGCAAATTCAACGAGCTCCACGCGACCTTTCATGCAGTTTTTTGCCTTGAGAGATCCCGGTGAATAATACAGCCCTGAGTGAATTACGCCGGAATTGTGCCCGGTCTGGTGATCGGCCAATTGCTCTTCTTTTTCGAGCAGCACGAGTTTGAGTTTCGGAAAACGCTGTTGGATTTTGTAAGCGGTCGCGGCGCCGACGATTCCTCCTCCGATAATGGCGATGTCATACATTCATATCCGGTTTGAGGGCGCAAAGTTAGCATTCGTAAGACTTGTTGCCATTACTCAGTTATTCTCGTTTTTCGTTTCGAAAATATATCTGCAGATATATAAAAACACTGCGCAACCTATTGATATTTTCGCGTTTAATAAGCAACAACACCGAAATAAGCAACAACACCGAATGGAATAGTCTGCACAAAAGCATATACTATTCCTTTTCAGTAATTTTCCGAACCAACCGTAACCAAATCACCATGAAGAATTTATTGATCCTCCCGCTGATTTTTATTCTCTCAATGCCAGTTGCTGCGCAATGGGTGACAATACCTGATGCCAATTTTGCGAATAAGCTGAATGAGCTTTTTCCGGAGTGTATGGATGGGAATCAGCTCGACACAACTTGCCCTTCAATTATCAACGCTACTGAACTTATCCTAGGGAGTTGGGGCTCGACCCCGGATAACCTCCAAATAGCTGACTTGACCGGGATTCAACACTTCGTCAATTTAGAAATGTTAGACTGTAAATACAACAACCTCACGGAATTGCCTGAATTA
>CAZJLZ010000274.1:0-2966 GCA_964546775.1 uncultured Cryomorphaceae bacterium
AATATCACAGCCAGGTGACCCCAATCGTTGAGCGCGCCGATGATGTACGTGTCGATTACCCGAAAAAATCCGGCGAACATTCCGCTCAGTCCGTTGCCGTAGTAGCCTACACAACCTGCACCGAATAAAATCCCCAGAAACAGAGATACAATGACTTCCCGAAAAATCAACGCCAGAACGATCGCGATCAACGGTGGAAAAACGGACAACCACAATGGCATCGGCGTCATGTCGCGCACAAAAGCAGTGTGGCCGATTTTGAATGAAAATGGTTCGTTGCGGTCGAAAACCACTTTCATTTCCGCTTTGCCTTCTTTGAATTCCAGCATGCGTCTTTCACCATTCACCATAGCCTCTACCGTGTAGCCATGCCACGCGTACTTTAGCGAATCGTTGACAACCGTAATGGTTAATGTTGTTGGAACTCCATTGACGACAAATTCGGAAAGGTTTATTTCAATATCCTCTGAATTGATCGACCCGGCAGCAGAAAACAAGGGTATCAAACCCATTAGGATCAGCAGGGAAAATTTTCCGATACGCTTGAAGAATGTCATCCAGCGCGCTAAAATAATCAAAAGGCGATCACTTGCGGCGGCTCTCTCAATGGCTGACGGCATTGTTTATCTTTGCATTGTTTTGTTTGCACTTCGAAATATCCTCTTTGTCATTTCTTTGCTTGTCCTGAACTGTTGCCAAAACAACAATTGGACTGAGCTACAACTGGCGAATATTGAGGAAGAAAAAATAAACCTTTCCACATTTTCACATGGACAAACCGTTTTTGTTTTCCTTTCTCCGGAATGTCCGTTATGTCGCAACTATTCGGTAAAAATCAAGGAACTCATCGATGAACACGCATCTGATTCGCTGCGATTTGTGGGAGTTGTCGGAGGAACGTATTATCCGAAGCTCGAAATCAAGCATTTTCTGCGGAAATATGAACTCGATATGCCGGTGCTGCTCGACCCGGAATTCAAACTCGTCGACGCGCTGGATGCGACCATCACGCCAGAAGTGTTTTTTATTGAAGGAGAAAACATCATCTACCAGGGCGCTATCGACGACTGGGCCATCAGCCTTGGACAGAAAAAACTAAAAGTTCAAAACGATTACCTCCACGATGCGATTGTCGCGCATCAATCTCGAATGCCCGTTGATCCGAAAAAAACAAAAGCTGTAGGATGTTTTATCGAGTAGCCGTTTTATGCGTTTTCCTGTTGGGATTTTTCTTCGGATGCAGTTCGCCGGACGCTTCAGAAAATACTTCAGAAATTCTGCCCGATTCGCTGCAGGTCACATTTTCCGAACACATCGCACCCATTGTTTTTGAAAATTGTGCTCCGTGCCACCGGCCGGGAGAAGCCGGACCTTTTCCATTGCTGGAATTCGCCGACCTGAAAAAGCGCACAAAGATGCTTGTGGAAGTCACCCAAAGCGGTTTTATGCCGCCGTGGCCCGCCGATCCATCTTACCGTTCTTTCCTGAACGAACGCAAACTGTCGAAGAAACAGAAAGCGCTGATCAAAAGATGGGTGGAACAAGGCGCTGTCGAAGGTGATCCGGCTTTACGACCGGAGCTTCCGGATTTCACAGCTCAAAAACCGCTTGGAGAACCAGATGCCGTGGTCTACATGCAGGACACGATGTTTATCAGGGGCGACAACACCGACCACTTCCGCTATGTGAAAGTGCCCTTTGAACTGGAACAGGATACTTTTCTGCAGGCGATAGAATTTGTGCCCGGGAACCGTGCGTTGCTCCATCACATGAACGGGAATCTGATCAACTATGCCGCCGGAAAAAAGAGCGATCACCGATCCGGGGCGACCATTGTTGATCCCGACACTACAGATACTTTTTCGTCGTACGAGCACATGCAACTGGCCAATGACGATGGCACCTACCCTGCTCTCACGCCTTCGGTGGTGAATTATTTGCCCGGCGTAGAAGTCACCGGTTATCCTGGAGGAATCGGCGGATATCACATTTCCAGAAAAGGGGTTTTTCTAATCAAGACGATGCATTACGGACCGAGCGCCATCGATACTTTTGATGTGTCACATTTCAATTTGTATTTCTCTGCCCGACCGCCGAAACGACCGATGCGCGAAATTCAGATGGGAACCCTCGGAGAAACGGCGGTTGTTCCGGAGTTGATCATTCCCGCGGATTCGGTCGTAACGTTTCGCACAACTTACCATGTGAAGGAAGATCTCTCATTGCTCACGGTAAATCCGCACATGCACCTGCTCGGAAGGGAATTCATCGCATTTGCCGTTCCGCCTTCAGGAGATACCATTCCGCTCGTGAAAATTCCTCGGTGGGATTTCCGATGGCAGTATTTCTACACGTTTGAGAAAATGCTCAAAATCCCGAAAGGAAGTGAAATAACGGCCACTGCCACTTTTGACAATACGATCAACAACCCGCACCAACCCTTCTTACCTCCGAGAAACATCATTCCTCTGTCCGAAGGCGACGATATGAAAACCACTGACGAGATGTTTCAGTTTTTCATCAACTATGTGTTGTATGAGGAGGGTGATGAGGAGGTGTTGTTGGAGCCTTGAGGTGTTTTTTAATCGAACCCCAGGAGGTAGAAAAAACAGGGTGCGTTTCTATTATTCAGTAAGAAGACAACGCAGACATCCTTCTAACCATCAACCTTCTACCATAGCTTCACTATTTTTGTGAAAATTTCGCAGTTTATGGAGTTTTTTATGGACAACTTTCGGAATAGAAAAAACATCAAGCTGTCGGTTGTATATGATCCATTATCGCGAATATTATCCGTCAGAAAAGTTTCGAGGCATCATCTCATGCTTTTGGACAATGGGATATGAACCGAACGTTTCGCTACCTGAACGCGATATCGTATTGCCTGATGGCTGTGTTGAATTATTGATCAACTCTGGTCGATTTTTTCCACGTATCGACCATTATTCCCAGCGAGAATTTGAGGT
>CAZJLZ010000275.1:0-3977 GCA_964546775.1 uncultured Cryomorphaceae bacterium
AAGAATCAGCATTTCCTCTTTGGGATTTCCGGGAATTTATTGAGTAGACAGATTGAGGTAAGATTTCCTCGGCGTCCTCTTCGAGTGACACCGAGGGAGAAGTAATAAATATTTCCTAACCCAGGCTTTACTGCCACCACACATTGTATGCGGAAATTGGTTGCCGAAACAGTTCAATCCACAACGCACGGAACAGAACCAACAATACCGGGTGAAAATCCGGTCGTACACGGAGCATCGGAACCAGCTCCACCATAGTTTCCGCCATTTGCCGGAAAAGCATTTGCTCCCCCCAATTTTACCTTCCAATTCAACGCTATGAAACCTATGGAATCTACTGAAAATGTTGCACCCGTAAAACGCCCGGTCGACCTGGTGATCCTGTCAGACCTACACCTCGGCACGTATGGCTGCCACGCTGAAGAAGTACTGGACTATATGAAAAGCATCGATCCGAAGATAGTGGTGCTGAACGGTGACATTATCGATATGTGGCAATTCCGCAAACGATACTGGCCCAAAACACATATGAAGGTCATCAAACAAATTATATCGTGGGCGTCAAACGGGATTGAAGTTCATTACATCACCGGAAACCACGACGAATTGCTGAGGAAATTCTCGGGCCTCGAACTGGGCGGACTCAGCATTAAAAACAAACTGGTACTCGAACTAAATGGTCGGCGGATGTGGATCTTCCACGGCGATGTATTTGACGTCACCATGCAGTTTTCGCCGTGGCTCACCAAACTGGGAGCTGTGGGTTACGACGTCCTGATTATGATCAATACCATGGTCAACTTCGTGTCTGTGAAAATGGGACGGGATAAAATATCGCTGTCCAAAAAGATCAAAAACAGCGTAAAGAGTGCGGTGAAATACATCAACCAGTTCGAAAAAGTCTGCACGGACATTGCGATCGAAAACGGTTACGACGATGTGATCTGCGGTCACATTCATCACCCTGAAATAAAATCCATCCATAACGACAAAGGGTCGGTGCAATACCTCAACTCCGGTGATTGGGTGGAAAACCTTACCGCACTTGAATTCCACGAAGGTGATTGGAAACTCCACCACTACCGCGATCACATAAAATCAACCCCGGTTTCTACCAACGAAAGTACGGCTGACGCCACGGACCTGGCCACTTCAGAGATTTTTGCATTAATGGTCATGGAATTCTCAGAAACAACCGCCAAATCTTCGCTCCGATGAAAATCCTATACGCAGTGCAGGGAACCGGAAATGGGCATATCGTTCGTGCCGCCGAACTGATTCCGGCATTTCAATCCGTTCCGGGTGTGGAAGTGGATATATTGATTTCAGGAACACAGCACAGCCTGGAGCTTCCGTTTGATGTGCGCTTTAGAAGGAAAGGTCTTTCCTTTGTTTTTGGGAAATCCGGTGGCATCGATTTCTTCGGTACCATGAGAAAGATCAATTGCCTTCGGCTGTTGCGCGATATTTACCAGCTTCCGGTCAAAAACTACGATCTGGTCATCAGCGATTTTGAGCCGGTTTCTGTGTGGGCTGCGCGCTTACGAAGGATCCCTTGTATCGGTATCAGCAATCAGGCAGCCTTGAATCATCCACAGGCACCCAAACCTTTCCGGGCTGATCCCTTGAGTCGATGGATTGCCGCACACTACGCCACCGCTAAACATGCTATCGGATTTCATTATCAGGCATTCGACGAAAGTGTATTGACTCCGCCTATCCGGCAAGCTGTACGACGGCTCAAAACATCACGTGCCGGGCACTATTGCGTTTACCTTCCCGCATATAGTAATGTGAATATTCTGCGTACTCTGCGTCTGCTTCCGGATTGGGAATGGAAAGTATTTTCTACCACTGCGCAAACAGGAAAAAAGTACGGAAACATCGAGTTTTTACCCGTCGATACCGAATTATTTTTAACCTACCTGGCATCGTGCAACGGCCTCATTTGCAACGCTGGCTTTGGCATAACCACAGAAGCCCTGTTCCTGGGTAAAAAGATGTTGGTGATTCCGATGAAAAACCAATACGAACAACAGTGCAACGCAGCAGCATTGGCTGAAATGGGAATCAAAGTTTTTGGTGCCTTTCACCCCGGAAATGCGGCATCTGTAGAAAAGTGGCTCTTCACCGGACATGCGGTAAAAGTCGAGTATCCCGATCATAAAAACACAATCGTTTCTACCATGCTGCACACCTATCATAAGATCATTTCCGGCAACAGAATTATTCCGGTTTCTGAGAGCGAAGTAGTCTGGGATGACGCTTTTATTCGTCAAAGAATCTGATCTAGCCAACGCATCGAACAGAACACAGTCCAATATTTGTACTTTTACCCTCAGGGCGAAAAATCGTCTCTGGCCACATGCAATTCGAACTTACCAAAGCCTTCATTGAAGACCTGAAAGCCTCTCTCGACCAGGGAGACACCGGCGCTGTGGCGGCAGCAATTGCTGAATTGCACCCTGCCGATATTGCAGAAATCATCCAACAATTTCACGAAAACGACGCCTTCCTGTTTTTCGAACTGATCGAAAAAACCAAACGGGCCGATGTTTTCCTCGAACTAGAAGAGGATTGGCGCCACGCCCTGCTCGACGATCTCAGCTCCGGTGACATCGCCGAACAGCTCATCAACGTGATCGATTCCGATGACGCCGCCGACCTGATCTCCGAACTCCCGGAAAAACAGCAGGAGGAAGTCATGTCCCTGTTGGACGATGAAGAGCAGGTGAGCCACATCAAGCAACTCATGCGCTATCCGGAAGATTCTGCCGGAGGGATTATGGCCAAAGAGCTCGTAAGAGTTCAAGCCGATTGGACCATCGCCCAAGGCATTCGCGAAATGCGCAGCCAGGCCAAAGAAGTGAGCGAAGTGTATGCCATTTACGTTATTGACGAACGCGATAAATTGCTCGGCACATTGTCGCTGCAGCAAATGTTGTTCGCGCCCAGTTCTATCAAATCGCGGTTTCGGGATATTCACACCGAAGGCGAACCGCTATACGTACTGGCCCACGAAAGTGCAGAAGAAGCCGCACGCATGATGGAAAAATACGACCTGGTAGCTTTGCCCGTCGTGGATGAAGAAATGAGATTGCTGGGGCGCATCACGATCGACGACGTGGTGGATGTCATAAAAGAAGAAGCCGAACGCGACTATCAGCTCGCTTCCGGTCTGGCCGACAAGGTAGACCTCAGCGACACCGTTATGCAGGTTACCCGGGCCCGTTTGCCCTGGCTGATCATCGGACTGATGGGCGGTTTGCTCGTAGCCAATGTGGTGGGACTTTACGAAGCTGAAATTGCTCAAATCACGCAGCTCGCACTGTTCATGCCTTTGATCGCGGCGATGGGCGGCAATGTTGGTGTGCAATCTTCTGCCATCGTTGTGCAAGGTCTCGCCAACAGCTCCATCAGCATTCAGTCTCTTTTTCCACGGTTATTGAAAGAACTGTACGTTGCGATGCTGAGCGGAATCATCTGTGCTTCACTGGTAATACTGTACAATGTCCTCATCGAAGATTCCATTTTACTGGGACTGACGGTCGGTATCGCACTTTTTGCCGTAATTGTTTTCGCGGCACTTTTTGGAACATTTGTACCGCTCACGCTGGAACGTTTCAACATCGATCCGGCCGTAGCAACCGGTCCTTTCATCACCACTGTCAACGACATCATCGGACTGGCCATCTATTTCATCATCGCCAAACAATTTTTCAACCTCTGATGAACATTTTGTTTGTCGACCGGGTTCATGACGTCCTCGAAGAAATGCTCACCGGTGCAGGCCATTTGTGCAGTCATGATTATGAAAGCGATCGGCTCGAAGTTCAGAATAAACTCGGGGATTGTAACGGAATCGTCATCCGCAGTCGATTTAAAATCGACGATGCCTTTTTAAACACAGCACCCAACCTTAAATTCATTGCCCGCGCCGGTGCCGGATTGGAGAACATTGACCTGATCAGCGCCCG
>CAZJLZ010000276.1:0-3644 GCA_964546775.1 uncultured Cryomorphaceae bacterium
TACTGGGGATTTTCACCATTATCGCCGGAATTGTGGGCGTGAGCAACATCATGAGCGTGGTTGTAAAAGAGCGCACGAAAGAAATCGGGATACGAAAGGCCCTTGGCGCTACACCCGCTTCGGTGGTTTCGTTGATCCTCCAGGAGTCTGTGTTTATCACTGCCGTGGCGGGCTACGGTGGAATGGTGCTCGGCATTTTGCTGCTGGAGCAGGCAAAACATTTAACCGGCGACAACGAGATTTTCAGAAATCCTGAGGTTAGCCTGACCGTAGCACTCAGCACATTGACCATTTTGATTTTATCGGGACTTTTTGCTGGATTGGTTCCTGCAATTCGTGCAGCGCGAATCCGGCCTGTAGAAGCACTGAAAGACGAATAGAAAAGCGATGTTCGACAGAGACAAATGGGCGGAAATTTACCAGGTGCTGAGCAAGAACCCGTTCAGGACAGCGGCTACCGCATTCGGTGTGTTCTGGGGGATTTTTATGCTGATCATCATGCTCGGTGCAGGAAAAGGGCTGGAAAAAGGAGTCACGGCCGATTTTCAATATACGGCCACCAACAGTATGTTTCTTTGGACCCAGGGAACTTCAAAAGCCTACGCCGGATTTAAAGTCGGACGTAACTTTGAAATGACCAATGCAGATATGCAGTTTCTGCGTGATAATGTAAAGGAAATCGAATACCTGTGTCCCCGCAACCAACTGGGCGGTTACAGGGGCGGAGACAATGTAACCCGCGGAATAAAGACCGGGGCTTTCAGCATCAATGGAGATTACCCGGAGTATTTTCACGTCGAGCCGCGACCGGTAACCGCGGGCAGATTCATCAACGATCGCGACATGGTGGAATTCCGCAAGGTTTGTGTCATCGGCGATCAGGTAGTTAAAATCCTGTTTGAACCGGGTGAAGATCCGATCGGAGAATACCTCACCATTAGCGGAGTAGCGTTTATGGTTGTAGGTACCTACAGCACCAGGCAGAAGGGGGAGCGCGCAGAGGAAGACACGAAAACCATTTTTCTCCCTTTTTCTACTTTTCAAAAAGCGTTCAACTACGGCGATCAAATCGGATGGATTGCGGTGACTGCCAAGCCCCAGTACAGCGTTTCCGATATGGAAACTGTCATTCGCGGGCATCTCAAAGAACGTCACAAGATTCATCCCGAAGACGACCGTGCCTTCGGCTCGTGGAACATGGAAAAGAATTTCCGGGAAATAACGATGGTATTCGCAGGAATCCGCGGCCTGTCATGGTTTGTGGGCGTGTTGACGCTACTCGCCGGAATCATCGGAGTGAGCAACATCATGCTGGTGATCATAAAAGAACGCACCAACGAGTTTGGGGTTCGCCGGGCTTTGGGAGCCACACCGTGGAATGTCCGCATGCAGATTCTCACAGAATCGGTGGTGCTGACTTCTCTGGCGGGTTTTCTGGGCATTATTGCCGGAGTGTGGGCGCTCGAAGGGATTGATGGACTGTTGCAGGCTCAGGAAGACGGTGGCGGAGCCATGCGCAACCCCGGTGTGGAATTCGGAATTGTAATGACCGCATTGGCGGTATTGATCATAGCCGGCGCATTGGCCGGATTGCTGCCCGCCAACAGGGCTCTGAAAGTAAAAACCATAGAAGCATTGAGAGCAGAATAACCCCCAAGAGAAATGAAAAAAATACTGATTGTAATTGTTGTAATTGCCTGTCTGGCAGGCTTCGTGTGGACCTTAATGTTCCTTTACGAAAAATCCAAAGAACAACCGGTGGTATATGACTCCGGCCAGGCAGAGATCGGAACAATTATCAAGAAAACCGTGGCAACGGGGTCGGTGGTTCCGCGCAACGAAATTCTCATCAAACCACAGATTTCGGGAATCATTCAGGAGATTATGGTGGAGGCCGGTCAACAAGTCACTGCAGGTGATGTGCTGGCGCGGATAAAAATTGTACCCAACATGGTGGCGATGAATACGGCAGAAAACCGCCTCAGCAGGGCGAAGCTGGAACGCGACAATGCGCAGATAGACTTTGACCGAAATAAACGGTTGCACGAATCCGGGGTTATCGCCTACGCCGATTTTCAACCATTTGACCTGGCATTGAAAAACGCATCGCAGGAAGTAAGTGCTGCTGAGGACAATTTGAAGATTGTTACCGAAGGAGTGGCGAAGAGCATGGGAACCGGCAGCAATACGCTCGTTCGCGCAACCGTTTCGGGAATGGTTCTCGACGTGCCGGTGAAAACCGGGAATTCGGTCATCGAGGCCAATAATTTTAACGAAGGAACCACGATCGCGGCGATTGCAGATATGGATGATTTGATTTTCGAAGGAAAAGTCGATGAATCAGAAGTGGGTAAAATTCGTGAAGGAATGGAATTGATACTGACCATCGGAGCCATAGATTCTCAGAGCTTTACGGCAATACTTGAGTACATTGCTCCAAAAGGAATTGAAGAAAACGGAGCCATTCAGTTTCCGGTGCGGGCGGCGGTTCAACTACAAACCGACCAATTTATCCGCGCGGGTTATTCCGCAAACGCGGATGTGGTGCTCGATCGTCGGGACAGCGTGCTTACCTTGTCCGAAAGTTTGATTCAGTACGAAGAGAATGCAGAAACAGCGTTTGTTGAGGTGGAAGTAGGCGACCAGGTTTTTGAAAAACGCGAAATTAAAGTCGGGCTGAGCGATGGTATTGTTACCGAAATTGTTGACGGCATTGACATCAACGATAAAATAAAAATCTGGAATAAGCCGAGAGGTAGAGAAGAATAGGTAACACAACTTCTGCGTCGGTTGAACGTCTCGTATCTGTAATTCGTGACAATAAAGCACCGCTTGAGCGAATTTTGTATTTTGCGGATTAATGAGCGGCAGCAATTGTAACACGAAATTCATTCGTCTTTTGCTGCAAATCCACCTAACTGATCCAGTATGAAAGGGTTGAAGTGTTCTTTGGGAATGATGACTGTGAAATTCAGTTTGTTGGTTTGTATTCTAATGACTGTACTTCCGGTGTTCGGACAGATTGAACTCACTTTCACCACCGAACAAAACACGAATTGCAACGGCACTGAATGTGATTACGAAGGTCCTGGAATTCTGATCAACGAGATTATGATGTCGCCGCTTGTAGGAGATGGTTCGCTATGGGGGGGGACCGCTGGACAAGGCGGTGAATGGATCGAATTGTACAATCCAAATTTTTGTGAAGCGGTAGATATCTCGTGTTATTACCTCGGCAACAACGCAGCGGATGTGGTTGATTTTCAGAATTTGAATTTTCCCGGCGGGTACGTCATTCCTCCCGGAACGGTGGTTCCACCTGCAGGGTTTGTGATGATCCGCGGAATAAATGCACCGGTTGTTCCACCGGAATTGCTCATCGAAAATGGAGGTAATACCATCGAACTGGTTGTTGAAACAGCCAATGTTTGTGTGGGTGGTGGAGCACGATTGTGGTTTCCCAATGCCGGCGGGTGGTTTGCTTTTTATGACAGTACCGGAGAACCACAGGACGCCGTAACCTGGGCGCTTCAGAACGATCAGGAAAATTTTCCGTGTGTACCTTCATTTGATGGCTGCTCTTTTAATGGCATTCTTTCCAATTATATTACAATTCCGGAGGACCGGAAATCAGTGATTCTTAA
>CAZJLZ010000277.1:0-3872 GCA_964546775.1 uncultured Cryomorphaceae bacterium
TGGACCAGGGATACAGCCCGATGACCGTCCGGTTTTTTATGTTGCAATGCCATTATGCCAGCACCCTGGATTTTTCAAACGATGCTCTCCGTGCTGCAGAAAAGGGCTACCGCCGCCTTATGGAAGCGTGGCATACCCTGAATCAATTACAAGGAGGATCCAATTCATCCATAGATGTAAAGGCCCTGGAACAGGAATGTGCAGCGGCCATGAACGACGATTTCAATACGCCTGTATTGTTGGCCAAATTGTTCGAAACAGTTAAAACAATCAACCAGATTAAAACCGGCAACGAACAAGCGACTACCTCAGATTTGGAGGCATTGACCAAACTCTTCTCCGATTATGTTTTCGATGTCCTTGGATTCCGCGAAGAAGAGTCAGCAGGAGGTGAAGACGATCTGGCCCATGGACTCATGGATCTGATCATTGATTTGCGAAAAGGTGCACGTGACAAAAGAGATTTTGCAACAGCAGATCAGATTCGTGATGCGCTGACAAAACTCAACGTTGTCGTAAAAGACGGAAAAGACGGCACCGAATGGAACAGGGCTTGAACTCAGGCTTGTTTCTTCAGCAAATCCCTGATCTCTGTTAAAAGTTCTTCGCTGGAAGGCGCTGGAGGAGAAGTTTCTGCCGGTGATTCTATTTCTTTTTTGCGCAGCTCTTTAACACGGTTGTAGGTGCGGATCAACATGAATATGATAAAAGCGATGATGATAAAATCGATCACCTTTTGAAAGAACATTCCGTAGCGGATTTCTACACTTTCTATAATCACAGCACCTTCGGCGTCCACCACCGCTTCTTTTAGAGGAATTGAGAGTTCGGTAAAGTCCACGTTTCCCAATGCCAGGCCGATGGGTGGCATAATCACGTCGTTGGTAAATGAAGTAACAACGGCACCAAAAGCCGCCGCAACAATTACAGCGACCGCTAGTTCTAGCACGTTTCCGCGCATGATAAAATCTCTGAATTCTCTTAACATAGTTGGTATAGTTTGGGTTGGATATTTCGCGAAACAATGTAGCTAAAATGAACATCCAAATCTGAAAAATTTTCATCTCAGAAATCTGAATTACCTTTTACCACTCGTTTTCAATCACCTTCTAACTGGAGATAAACTGTATCTTCGAAGCACAAAATCCGCTTCATATGTCTGAACCCAAACGACTTTATCTTATTGATGCTTATGCCCTTATTTTTCGGGCGTACTATGCATTTATCCGGGCTCCGCGTATGAATTCAAAAGGAATGAATACATCGGCAGTATTTGGTTTTACAAATGCATTGGTGGATGTATTGAACAACTATAATCCTACGCACATCGCGGTTGCTTTTGATCCTCCCGGCGGAAGTTTTCGCGTGGATGATTACGCGCTGTACAAGGCAAATCGCGATGAAACGCCGGAGGACATCAAGCGGGCGGTACCGTACATTAAAGAAATTGTAGAAGGGTTTAGAATTCCGGTATTTGAATCACCGGGTTTTGAGGCAGACGACGTGATTGGCACCTTGGCCCACAAGGCAGCCGCAGAAGGATTTGATGTTTTTATGGTTACGCCCGATAAGGATTTCGCTCAACTCGTAACGGAACGCATTCGCATTCATCGTCCGGCTAAAAATGGCGGAGGTGTGGAAATCTGGGGAGTTGATGAAGTAAAAGAAAAATTTCAGGTAAAAGATCCTCTTCAGGTCATCGATATTCTGGGCATGTGGGGAGATGCTGCCGATAACATTCCCGGTATTCCTGGTGTAGGAGAAAAAACAGCGAAAAAACTGATTGCTGAATACGAGAGTATAGAAGGTCTGCTTCAGCACGCCGAAGAACTCAAAGGCAAATTGCGCGAAAAAGTAACGGAAAATGCAGCACAGGCTTTGCTTTCCAAACAATTGGCTACCATTCGGTTGGATGTACCTGTAGAGTTCGACCCGGAAAAACTGATCATCGAAACCCCGGATAAGGAGAAGTTACGCGCTGTGTTCAATGATCTCGAATTTAGAACTCTGAGTGCAAGAATTCTCGGAGAAAGGATGGTGGCTGGAGCATCAGAAGGCCAGCAAATGGATTTGTTCGGCAGTGTCGATACAAGATCGGAAACCAAAGCCCCCGTAACCGAACCTCAGATTTCAGCGAATTATACGTTGATTGATACCGTTGACAAAAGAAAGAGATTGGTTGCCGATTTACTAAAACAAAAGTCCTTTTGTTTCGACACGGAAACCACCGGCCTGGATGCCAATGAAGCCGAATTGGTAGGTGTTGCGTTTTCCTATAAAAAAGGAGAAGGATTTTACGTCCCGATACCCGACAATCCCAAAGCGGCACGAATGATTATGGCCGATTTTCAGGAAGGATTTGCGAATGAAGGAATCCTCAAAATTGCACACAACCTCAAATACGATTTAACCGTTTTGAAATGGCATGATCTGGAGATTAAAGGACCGATTTTCGACACGATGTTGGCCCATTACCTTCTGGAACCCGACATGCGACACGGGATGGATCTGCTTTCTGAAACCTACCTCAATTACCGACCGGTTTCAATTGAGGAATTGATTGGAAAAAAAGGAAAGGATCAAAAAAATATGCGCGACGTTCCGGTCGAAGCAGTGAAAGATTACGCCTGTGAGGATGCCGATATAACGTTCAGATTGTACGAACGTTTTTTACCTCAACTGGACGAAACGAAAACACGCAAACTGTTTGATGAAATAGAAATGCCGTTGGTGCCTGTATTGGGAGCAATGGAAACCGCAGGAGTGGCACTGGATATGGAACACCTTCGAAACTATTCCAGCGAATTGGGCTTTGAAATTCTTCAACTTGAAAAAAGTATAAAAGAACTGGCTGGAACAGATTTCAATATTGCTTCTCCCAAACAATTGGGTGAAATCTTATTCGATCATCTTAAGTTGATTGAGAAACCGAAAAAAACCAAAACCGGTCAGTATGCAACGGCTGAAGCGGTATTGGAAACGCTGCGGGGCGAACACGATATCGTTGATCAGATTCTGGAATACCGTCAGGTTGTAAAGTTGAAAAGCACATATGTCGACACATTGCCAGAGCTGGTAAACCCGCGCACCGGACGAATCCACACCAATTTTCATCAAGCCGTTGCGGCTACAGGACGATTGAGCTCGCAGGGCCCAAATCTTCAGAATATCCCCATTAGAACCGAACGCGGTAGAAAAGTTCGGGAAGCGTTTATTCCCAGAAACGATGATTATTTATTGTTGGCGGCTGATTATTCTCAAATAGAACTTCGTGTAATTGCTTCTGTTAGCGGAGACCAGGCGATGATAGAAGCCTTCAAAAATGATGAAGACATTCACGCGGCCACAGCATCAAAGATTTTCGGTGTTCCATTAAATGAAGTAACGCGTGAGCAACGGGGCAATGCAAAAACTGTAAATTTTGGAATTATTTACGGAGTTTCGGCATTTGGGTTGAGTCAGCAAACGAACCTCAGTCGTTCTGAATCAAAAGAAGTAATCGATTCTTATTTCGCGACCTACCCCGGAATTAAAAAATACATGGACGAGAGAATTGCATTTGCGAGGGAACATGGATATGTCGAAACTTTAATGGGACGTCGCCGATACCTTCGTGACATCAATTCACGAAATGCTGTAGTACGGGGTCAGGCAGAGCGAAACGCCATCAATACTCCAATCCAGGGTACCGCAGCAGACATTATCAAGATAGCAATGATCGAGCTGCATCGCGAATTTGAGATCCGGAATTTTAAATCGAAAATGGTGTTACAAGTGCACGATGAGCTGGTTTTTGACGCACATAAGGATGAGTTGGACATTATCGAACCTGTCATTGTCGAAAAGATGCAACACGCAATAAACCTGGACGT
>CAZJLZ010000278.1:0-3282 GCA_964546775.1 uncultured Cryomorphaceae bacterium
AGTGGGTTGTGATTTTAGAAAAGTAACATATAGCCGGATGTCTTTGGTTACCGAAATTTCTGTAAATGGATCCACGTCAATAATTTTCTCAATTTCATCTGCGCTCCGAACCAATACCGGAACCGGAAACCCAAAGGTGGACTCCAGGCTGGTGGATATTTGTTTCTCCAGCACATCTGTTGGAGCATCCTTTCCGGTAAAAACGACATTCCCTGAATTGAGCAGGGTTGTTATGTTGCTGAAGCCGATGGAGTTCATCATCGACTTCAATTCCGCCATGGGTACTTTTTTGTGACCTCCGACATTGATTCCTCTTAGCAGCGCAACGTATTGATTTTGGGTAGACGTCATATATTTTTGATGGAAAAATAAGGAATGAAAAGATCACGGCAACTATGATCTGATTTTGATTCCCGATTAGATCCCATAGCATATGGGGTAGAATGAAGAATAAAACATCCTGTGACTTTGAGTGTTAATCTGTTTTGTTGATATGCTTTAAAGGAAAAGCATTAAAAAGGAAACAAAATCAGAAATCATGGGACAATTGGACAACAAAGTAGCTATAGTAACCGGATCAGCTTCCGGAATTGGAAAAGAGACTGCTATGCTTTTCGCCAAAGAAGGAGCAAAAGTCACGGTCAGCGACATTAATGAAGAAGCCGGAAAGATAGTCGCCGAAGAAATCAACAGTAATGGGGGTAAAGCGATATTCGTTAAAGCAAACACGGCAAGTATAGAAGACAACAAGCGTTTGGTGGAAGAAACCGTAAAGGCTTTCGGTGCCCTGCATATTGCGGTGAATAATGCCGGCGTAGGAAGCGATTTCAGTAAATTGGCCGATGTAAAACCGGAGGATTGGCAGAAAGTAATCGACATCAATCTTAGCGGGGTATTTTACGGAATGAAATACCAGATTCCGGAAATTATAAAGGCCAAAGGAGGATCTATCATCAACATTGCTTCTATTTTGGGCAAGGTGGCCTTCGAAGGTTCCGCTGCCTACATTGCTTCAAAACACGGCGTTGTAGGACTTTCAAAGGCCGGTGCGCTGGATCACGCTTTAGACAAGGTGCGGGTCAATGCCATCGGTCCCGGATTCATATACACCGGCCTTGTAAATGAGGAAACAATGGGAAAAGAGGGCATTCAGGCCCTGGAGCAAAAGCACGCCATGCACCGTTTAGGCGAACCCAAAGAAATTGCTGCGATGTGCCTTTTTCTAGCATCCGATGCCGCTTCGTTTGTAACAGGTGCTTATTATCCCGTTGACGGGGGCTATCTGGCAATGTAGGTTTATGATCAGAAAGCGAAATTGAGCAAGTTTCGGGTTTTTTGTCTGCACTGGTGCAGTTATTTTTGATGTTCCATGAATAACGAATCTGACATCAATTACCAGCGCATTTCAGAAGCCATTGAGTTTCTACTGAAAAATTTCCGCGACCAACCGAGTCTGGCCGAAGTGGCAGAGCACGTCCATTTGAGTCCGTACCATTTTCAACGATTGTTTTCTCAATGGGCGGGAGTGAGTCCTAAAAAGTTTCTGCAATTTCTGAATGTGGAGTACGCGAAAAAAGTGCTGATGCAACCGGAAGCAACGCTATCGGATGTCGCCCACCAATCGGGTTTGTCCGGAACAGGGCGGCTGCACGATCTATTTGTGAGGATAGAAGGAATGACGCCGGGAGATTTCAAGCGAGGCGGTCGCGCGTTAAGCATTTATTATCATTGGTATGAAACACCATTTGGTAAAGTAATCATTGCCAATACGGCAGTAGGGATTTGTTTTGTCTCTTTTTCGGATGGTTCGGAAGATGAAACCTTGAAATCACTGCAACACGAATTCCCCAACGCTGAGTTTATCTGGAAAATCCATCCCATTCAACAAACTGCGCTTCCTGTTTTTATTCAGGATTTGGAACAAAGCACTCCGGTGAAATTGCATATGAAGGGAACCCCTTTCCAATTGAAAGTCTGGCAGGCTTTGTTGACGATTCCTCCGGGCAGACTGTCCAGTTATGGTCAACTTGCTGCCAGTATTGATCAACCCTCGGCATCCCGTGCGGTTGGTTCGGCGATCGGTAAAAATCCGGTTGCCTATCTGATCCCTTGTCACCGGGTCATTCAGTCGAGTGGAATAATAGGTGGCTATCGTTGGGGCGCTGCCAGAAAATCGGCGATGATTGGTTGGGAAGCCGTAAAATATCAGCAATTCTGGTCCGAGCGATTGGAATATTTGGCAGATGAATTAAAAAATTTCGGCGGTTGAAAAAGGACGATTCCAGAATGTACAGGCAGTTCGGATTGTTCTGGGACTCAGCTCCGATCAAGAGCGCTCAAAATCCCGACATAGCAAGATTGGAAAGCGACCTTGGGAGCTCGTCCAACCGCGCTTGGCCGGGATGAAGAGCAAACGCAGTGAGGAGGTGCGTCTTGATTTTTTGCAGCACTTTTTCATCAAGGAAAAAGTGTGAAAGAATCGAATATATAGATTGTAATAAATGGATAAATATCAAGGAGGTAACACAAATTAAGAATTGAAGATGAACCAGAAACAAGACTTATCATGATGAAAACAATGAATCAATCCGCAGAAATTATCGAACCCGGTGTCATCCGTTTCGAACGACTCCTTTCGGGCACCATTGAACAAGTTTGGGCTTACCTTACCGAATCCGAGAAACGCGGAAAATGGCTGGCTTCCGGAGAAATGGAATTAAATCCCGGCGGGAAAGTCCACCTTCAATTTAAGCACAGCAATTTGTCCGAAAAGGATGATCCGATTCCTGAAAAGTATTGCAATATGGAAAACGGAGCGGAATCCACCGGAAGAATTACCGCCATCGATCCACCCCATTTGCTCAGCTTTACCTGGGGAAGCGAATCAGAAGACGCGTCGGAAGTAACCTTTGAATTGCAGGAACATGCCTCCGGAGTACAGCTTACACTCACACACCGGCGCCTGCCCGAAAGCGAATGGGTCGGCGTTTGCAGCGGATGGCATACCCATCTCAACATTCTTGTGGAAGTTGCGGCGGGCCAACCCACTTCCGGGTTCTGGCGGATGCACGGAAAACTGGAAAAAGAATACCAGAAAGTTTTCGGAAAGTAATTGCCAATTCACCGTCTCGATCTGTCGCAATCGTCCCCTGAGAATGTCGTAATTTCATACTACCGATTGAGTATTATGACATTACATTTGTATTAACCAGATGAATTGAGTTTGTAATCAAAATAATTAATTCCATGAAAACGGTACATTTTACTGTAGATATTGATGCG